>JAICWB010000031.1 GCA_025935035.1 Terriglobales bacterium | reverse complement strand
CGAAGTGTTCGCTGTCCAGCACGACGCGGGAACCGCTGTGCCCATTGCGCGTCTCCTGGTTGATGATGTCGCAATAGATGCAGCGCTCTTTCTGGTCGTGATAATCGCGCGCGCCCTTGAGTTCTTCCACCACCTGCCTGGGCACGATAGGCAGCGCGATCAACTGCGAGTGTGGATGCTCCATGGTGGCGCCTGCAGCTTCGCCGTGGTTCTTGAAAATGAGCACGTATTTGAGGCGCGTGTCATTGCGCAGGTCGGTGATACGGTCGCGAAACGCATAAAGCGAATCCTCGATGCGTTTCTCCGTCATCGTCGCGTAGGTGTCCTGGTGCTCAGGAGACTCGATGATCACCTCATGCGCGCCGGTTCCGTTCATACGGTCGAAAATTCCTTCGGCCTGGCGGTCGAGCGACCCTTCGATCTCAAGCGCCGGGTACTTGTTGGGCACAACGCGCACTTTCCATCCTGCGCCGTTCCCTTCGGCGCCGGCATCGGCGCGGTACGCCAAGATCTCAGGAGGCGTCTTATCTTCATGTCCCGGACAGAATGCGCAATGCGCGGCCTTGAACCGTACAGGCTCGCGGATAAATTCCTGCGGACGCTTCGCCCGCTGCGTAGAAATAATGACCCAGCGTCCAGTGACGGGGTCTTTGCGTAAATCAGGCATTGATATTGATTGTGACGGAGAAAGGCGGAAGTTGTCGAGAGGAAGAAGCTAGCTCTTAGCATCAAGCACCGAGCATCAAGTGACTACTTCCTGGGGTGATTGCGGCGAAAAAGCAACAGTCTCTCGTGACTTCGCTGTGGCCGGAACAAGCAAACTATTTTTCACTTGATGCTCGATGCTAGAGGCAAGCTGCTACGCCCGGAACGCATCCCGAAACACTGTCACATCCGCCGGCTTGTGCTCTTCGAAATAGACGCTGACTACATCAAATCGGTGCGCCGTCACGTCTTTCGCCCGTACAAGATATTCTTTAGCAACTTTACGCAGATCGTTCTGCTTCTCGATATCGACGCTGGCTTCCGCAGGGACCATTCCGCGCGAAGTCCGCGTCTTTACTTCAATGAAGCAGAGCACACCTTCATGCCAGCCCACGAGGTCTAGCTCGCCACGCCGTTTGGGAGAGCGCCAGTTGCGCGCCACGATGGTGTAGCCCAATTTGCGCAAATGAAAGTAAGCCGCCTCTTCGCCCTGCTCGCCGGTGAGCAAATGCTGAGCCTTCGCCGCCGGACGACGCAGCACACGCGCAGCGCCGTCGAGCACCCGCACCACCGTCTTCACCATCGTCCCACGCATAAAAAAGAGAGACGCAGTGTACTGCGTCTCTCGGCGTAAACAAAAGAGGAGTTTTTGTTTAACGTTTGATGAACTTACGACGAACACCGCCCGCCATGCCCAGCAATCCGCTACCCAGCAGCGCGAGGCTGGCCGGTTCCGGCGTGTCGCTCACGGTGTGGAGGTCCTGGATGGAAGTATCGATGCGGAAATCAGAGCCGGTAGTGTGGCGCTCGGCAAAGAACACGTCGAGGTCATAGGTCTGGCCTTCGGTCAGCCCCAGCGAATCCAGGAATATGGTGGCCGCTTCTTCTCCGTGCACACCACCTAGATCCAGCGCGAGATTTCCGCCGATGTAAACGAACACATCATCGTCACCGGAGAAAGTGAACTGCTGGCCGGCATGATAAGTGAACGCCGTTGCGATCTGGTAGGTGAACGAATAGTTGTGGCCGCAGCAAGCGCTGTCGTTAAAACCCTGGCCGTCAATGGGGAAGAAATTCGAGTTCGAATAGCTGTACACGCCGTTCCCAATGTTGTTGAGGGTGATGGCGTACTGCAGCGCAACGTTGTAACCGGGCGTATTGTGGTACCACATGTCGAAATAAGTCTGACCGTGGGTGGTCGCGGTACCGTTCGGATGGTTAGCCGTGTCGTAAACGGGGGTGCCGTCGGCGCCGAGCTGGTTGGTGACGATGCCGCGATCGTCAGAGATCACGTTCTCGAAGTCAGGGCTGCCCTGTCCCGCTTGACCGTTGTAAGTTCCCGCCGGCGTGCCATTGGCCAGAAAGTCCCGGATCGTTCCCGTCAAGGTGATGTCGTCTGCCGTTGCGAACGAGCTGAAAGCGATTACTACTGCCATTACTACCCAGATGTGAAGCTTGCGCATAGTGTTCTCCGGCTGACTATTATGCAAATGTGCAACCAGATTAATGCACAGCTAAACTCTTGATAACAAACACGTAGAAATCGCCTAAAGCCTCCGCATGGTGAAATCTGTTGCACACCTCCCGCAACAGATTTCAGCCATGAATGAGGCTGGATTTCAAGCACCCATCTGCTTTCCACCAGTAGATCCGGCAGTGACTTCTTCATCTGCGATGCTGATTGATTCCTCGAGCACGTCCATTGCGACATCAGCCTGCTCTCTTGTGATGATGAGCGGTGGAGAGATACGGATCGTGGTTTCACCGCAACCCAGCATGAGGACGCCGCGTTCGAAGCAAAGCTCGTCAACGATGCGGTCTCGCTCTTTGCCGGCCAGAGCTTTTGACTTCTTGTCTTTTACGATCTCGACCCCGATCATCAGCCCGCGTCCGCGCACTTCGCCGACTATCTCATACTTTTTCACCCAGCCGCTGATGCGCTCGAGCATGTATGCGCCGACTTCGGCGGCGTTCTTGATAGCGCCCTTGCCCTCGTTTTTCGGATCAGCGCCCTCGCCTACGCCTTCCAGTACGTCCAAGGTTGCAAATGCAGAGGCGATGCATACAGGATTGCCACCGAACGTGGACGCATGACTGCCCGGCTTCCAATCCATCACGTCAGCCTTTGCCATCATCACGCCGAGAGGCATGCCGCTGGCAATTCCTTTGGCGGAACAAATAATGTCGGGCTCGACGCCCGAATGCTGGATGGCCCACATTTTTCCCGTACGCCCGCAGCCGGATTGCACTTCGTCAGCGACCAACAATATCCCGTGCCGGTCGCAGATGGCGCGCAGCTCTTGCAGGAACTCCGTCGGCGCAGGAACGTAGCCGCCTTCCCCTTGAACCGGTTCCACGAAGATCGCGGCCACTTCTTCCGGCGGCAGCGTAGTCTTCAATACTTTTTCTTCGATGAATCGTGCGCAATCGATCGCATATTGCTTCGCGTCAGTGCCTTCCGGCCGACGGAATGTATGTGGATATGGCACGTGTGTCACTGCCGGTGACACGGGCGCGTATCCCCGCCGCTGTTGCACTTTGCTCGCGGTAAGCGAAAGCGCGCCCATGGTGCGTCCGTGAAAGCTGTTGTAGAAAGCAATCACATACGGACGCTTGGTGTGATATCGCGCGAGTTTCAGGGCTGCTTCGATCGCTTCTGTGCCTGAGTTGCCGTAATAAACCTTGTGCGGGCCCTTCATCGGCGCGGACTTACTCAATCGCTCAGCCAGTTGCGCCATGCTCTCGTAGTAAAAGTCTGTGCCTGACATGTGGATGAGTTCGCTGGCTTGTTTCTGGATCGCCTGCACCACGTGCGGATGGCAGTGCCCCGTGCTGCACACAGCAATGCCGGCGGCGAAATCCATGAATTCGTTGCCATCAACGTCTTCCACCATCGCGCCGCGTCCGCGCTTGGCCACCAGCGGATAACTGCGCGTATAGCTGCCGCTGATCCAGTGTTTGTCTTTCTCAATGGCCGCCTTGGCTTTCGGGCCAGGGATAGCGGTCTTGAATCTTGCGGAGGGAAAAGTTTTCTGTTCTAAAGTCTTGGTCGTCATGTTCGGTTCCTCAAGTTTTGTCAGTTGCGTTGAGTTGTGCGCTTCGTGTTTTCGATTCGAAAACAAAAGCAGTTCCAAACGGCCTAAACCGTTCGGCGTGACAAAAGGAAAGGAGTGATGACTAATCGCCGGCGAAGAGATTCGGCCGGTTCAACGAAGGGAGTACTGCCCGATGCCGTCGCGGACACACCAATGACTCCAACCAGCACTCCGGCTTGTGGCCGGGCAGGTGCGCGACGGAATGGTGCTTGCGACGGGACATGCAGCCTCAGTATAGCTCCGTTCTTGCGATGGCGTAACCCCCACCCCGTGCGATTTCTCGCGCGAAGGCGATTACCTATGTCATCCAACCCTTCAGGAACTCTCCCCATCCCACCTATCGCGATGGCATTTTGTCGCGGCTGTCGGGTCATTCGTCAAAGTACGCTTGTCACCTTTTGTGACAATGTATGTTATGCTTTTTGCCGATTAGCCGTTCCAACGGACGCCGAAGTTTATCAGTGAGCCCAGCCACCAAATCCTCTGAGCCCGACAAGCTTCACCTGATCCGCGAAGGTTATGTGGCGGAGATCGTGCATGGGCGTGCGACGGGTCTTTATCACTTCCTGGTGACGCGGGAAAATTCGCTCGAGATCCTCTGCTGGGGGCAGGAAAATACGCTCGACGCGGCCCGCCATTGCGTGGACGAATTCATCGTAAGCGAAAAAGAACGGTTCAAAGCTGCCAGCTAACTGGCAGAGCTCTTGACTTCCATGAGAGTTGCATAGTTTGGAGGCGGTCACATGACTCAGCTCTCCGACCTCTCCCGCACGTATCGCAGATGGAAGATCTCTTTCCATTCGCCTGTCTTGTTACTCATCACATTCCAGTTGTAGGCATCTTCACCGTCGCGAACGACCAGCGAGCGCAGCGTTTCTGCCTGGCCATTCGCGTGCACAATGTCGAAGTCTTGAGTGAGTGTGCGCGTCACACCTGAAAAGACGGCATGTCCGCGGGTGAAATCACCGTCAGAGTCCGAGTAATAAAATTCGATCTGCTTCGACTGTGGATTGTAAAGATACACGCCCTCATATTGCAGCTGAGGGTGATTGTGCTCGACGAAGACCGTAGTGAACTTGATGAGGTGCGCATTCTCTGAGCCGCGTATACGGGTCTCAACGCGCGTCGTCACATTGCCATCGTTGTCTTTCATCTCGGCGACCCACGTGCCGCCTTTCATCCATGCAATGGCCTCAAGCGGGTTAGCGGCTGAGGCCGGCTTCGCGGCAACCGGCTGCTCTACCATTGTTCTGCCTGATGTTTGCGTGGGGACCATCACTGCGACAAGTATCGCGACCATCGCCACGCTTAAAACTGGTTTGAGTGTCATTATTTGTTTCCTTATCGAAGAAAATGTTTTCTATCAGGGCCTGAGAAATTTAGCCCGGTGCTTGCTCGCGGCGAGCTGCTACTGCGGCTTCGGCCGCTCACCGCTAAGCAAATAAAAATATGTGCGGAGCTGCCGGACGCCGGCGTCAAACGGTTCCAGATTTTGTTGCGCGCGCGCCTGCATCACACCGCCTTCCATCACGGTGAGTACGAACATCGCGACTTCAGCGCGGTCCAGTTTCTCGGGGAAACGGTCACCGGCTTCCTCCAGGAATTTGCGCACCCATGTTCGCCATCCTTCGAAATTGCTCGCCAGCTTTTCGCGCGCGCGAGGTAAGGAGTCACCCAGCTCGAGCGTGAGATTCCCGATCGGGCATCCGTAAGTGCAACCGGTAGCGACGAGCGCTTTGCGATAGCCGTCAAGCAACGCGAAGACTCGCTCAACTGGATCGCTGATGTGTGCGATGATCGGCTGGATGAGAACCGGAAACAGGTTCTCCATGTACCAATCCAGCACCGCGAGGAGGAGTTCCTCTTTAGTCTTGAAGAAGTAATAGAGGCTGCCAGTCTTCGCGTTTGCCTTTTCCACCACATCTGCCAGCGATGTGGCTTCATAGCCGTGCTCCCAGAATAGGTCTCGGGCAGCGAGGACGATGCGGTCTTTGGTCTTCGAGACATCGACTTGGCGCAATCTTGCCATTATTTTATTTTAGTTAGTTACCTAACTAAGCATGTGACGTAAATCCTTCTGTGTCAACAAATTCTCTTCACCGGTTTTTACCGGACAAATTTCTGGTCATTAATTGTACGAGCGTTTAGTTAAAGCCTTTGGCCGCAATAGCCGGAGTTGTTTCCACAGGCAGCCGATTTAGTATTTGAAGCGCGCCAGTCATGTCCCACGTCTAGATGCAGTCTTTCTGGTATCCAGCTCATGAGTCTCGCCGCCGACCGAAAACTGAGAGCACGCATTCCCATCGCATTCGCGCTGGTCTATGTGCTGTGGGGTACCACCTACCTGGCCATGCGCGTGGTGGTGGAGCACATGGGACCAGCACTGCTAGGGGGCACGCGCTTCCTCATCTCTGGCAGCCTCATGTTGGCCGCCTGCGCCGTGTTCAAGCAGAAGATCTCCATTACACGGAAAGACATTCTGCCGCTGGCAGTCACGGGCATTCTGCTACTGACCACGGGCAACATCGGCGTGGCATGGGCAGAGATGACGGTGCCCAGCGGCTTAGCGGCGCTGATCGTGGCTATTGTGCCCATATGGGTGGCGATCATTGAAGCGTGGATACTTCGCAGTGATCGCATGTCCGGTAGAGGGATCGTGGGTTTGGGGTTTGGCAGCGCGGGGGTCGTGATCCTTCTGTGGCCAAGATTGTTCACCACGGTGGGGCACAAGGAACTGTTCGGGATGGTGATCCTGCTGGGCGCTTCATTCAGCTGGAGCTGCGGATCCATCGTCTCGCGGCGCAGCAAGTTGAGTATTGGCGCGGCGGCGGCGACTGCATATCACATGCTGACCGCTGGCGTTGTTAACATGACGGTCGCAGTAGTGCTTGGCGATTTCGGGCGCGCACACTGGACTCCCAGTTCCATATGGTCGATCGCTTATCTGGTCGTGGGCGGTTCCCTACTGGGGTTTACCGCTTACGTCTGGCTGCTTGATCATGTGCCCACGGCAAAGGTCGCAACCTACGCGTATGTGAATCCCATCGTGGCGGTCGTGCTCGGCGCCATCTTCCTGCAGGAAAAGATTGACGCCTACATCATCGCGGGGGCAGCAGTCATTGTGGTGGGCGTGGTATTGGTGACGACGTCAAAGATCAAAGCTGGATCTGGCTCAGTGAAGAAGGGGCCCGAGTTGCCCCGGTGCGAGATTAGCGCAGACTAGCCGGCTTTCTTGCGGTTAGAAGCCTTCCGCTTCGCAACAGGCGCAGCCATCGGCTTGACCATGCCTGCGCGCAAAACCGAATTCATCTTGGTCTGATAGCCCCGCCCGGTTTTCTTATAGAACTCCAGAACGTCTGGATCGAGTCGTAAGGTGATGAGCCGCTTCGGGCCTAGCCACTGGACCGTACTTGCGAGGACTGCATTCTTAAAAAAATCAGGGCCGAGTTTTGGAATGTCGGAGAAGTCTATGTCCTCGTCCTTCATATTCCTTACACGATCCCAATCAGTCAATGAACGCGTTTTTGAAATATTCCGCTTCTTCATCTTTATCCGCCTTTCGCAGGGAAACGATCCTGATGACCCGCGGCAATGGATTCAGGAAGACCACCACCGCAACTAACCCGCCGAGCATTCCCAATCCCACCCAGCGTTCCTCGCCAGATTCATGGCGAATGTCAGCGAATACCTGCAGGGACGCGTCTTTGAATAATTCCGCGGCGTCAACGAAATCCAATCCATGCTTCTTACGATTCGATCGGCGCTTTGCCTCATCCCATTCAAATGTAAGGTTGTTCATTGTAACTACAAATGTAACTACAATCAAGATGTTTGCTTTTTAGGCTACTTCCTCTTCCACCGCACGCCATCTTTCGTATCCTCCAGAATGACACCCGCATCCGCTAGTTGATTGCGGATGGCGTCCGATCTCCCGAAGTCGCGGGCTTTCTTGGCGGCATTACGGGCGGCTATGAGTTCTTCGATCTGCGCATCAGAGAGCGCGGCGGATTGCGCGGCGAAACGCTCAAGCTCGGCTTGCTGCTCAGCGGCGAGTTTGCCGGCGGATTTTGCCCACTCCAAGGCGAAGCGCGATTTTTCTGCGTCATTATCCCGCAAGACGTCAAAGATCTCGTCAAACTTCTGCAGGGCGCTTAGCAGCGGGGCGACGTCTCCCTTGCGTAGCTCACCCGCATCCGCTGCGGAGTTTGCCTCACGCACCATATCGAAGATCGCCGCCAGCGCCACAGACGTATTCATGTCGTCGTCGAATGCGGCGCGCATCTTGGATTCCGTTTGCTGCGCAAGCTGAGCGAATTTCTCCGTTGAACCATCCGCCAACTTCGCAGTCTCGATTCGCAGCTTGAAATTGCGCAATCGCTCCACTGATTGCGCGGCTTGCTTCAGCCCATCAAACGTGAAATTCAATTGGCGCGAGTAGGGCACCGAGGCCAACAGATACCGGATTGACGACGCCTTGTGGCCTTTGAGCAAAAGGTCTCGCAGCGTATAGAAGTTGCCGAGCGACTTTGACATCTTCTCGCCCTCGACCAGCAAGAAGCGGCAATGCACCCAGTAGTTCGCCATGGTCTTGCCCGTGAGCGACTCTGACTGCGCGATCTCATTCTCGTGATGTGGAAAGATGAGGTCTTCGCCGCCGAGATGGATATCGAACGTGTCGCCAAGGAATTCACGCGACATAGCCGAGCACTCGATGTGCCAGCCCGGACGCCCTGGGCCGATCTCGGTCTCCCACTGTGCCTCGCCCGGCTTCGGCGCTTTCCATAACGCGAAGTCGCGGGCCGAATCTTTCTCGTATTCGTCCACATCGACGCGCGCGCCGTCTTCCATGCCGGCAAAATCTTTCTTTGACAGCTTGCCGTAATCAGGATCTTTCACGATGCGGAAGTAATACGAGCCGTCCTCTGTCTTGTAGGCGAAGCCTTTCTCCGCCAGCCCGGCGATGAACTTGGCCATGCCGTGGATGTGGTCAGTCGCGCGGACAACGTGTTCCGGTTGCTCCAGGTTGAGGATCTTCATGTCCTCAAGAAACGCCTGCTCGTATTTCGCCGCATAATCGCGCACGCTGATGTTGTTCGCGGTGGCATTGCGGATGATCTTGTCGTCGACGTCCGTTATGTTCATCACGTGGTTGAGCTTCAGTCCGGACTGTCGCAGCGCGCGGCGGAGCAGATCAACAAAAACGAACGTACGAAAGTTGCCGATGTGTCCGTAGTCATAGACCGTGGGCCCGCAGGAGTACATGCCCACGCGTCCCGCTTCACGCGGACGGAATTCCTCGGTCTTGCCGGACAAGGTATTAGAGAGGCGCATCATGAGCGGAATATTGATGTTAAAGGCGAGGGATTGTTTCAGCAAATGTGGCGCAGTTATGCCGCCATCTTGTTACTGCCCGATGCTCGCAGCCACTGACCAGCCTTTACCGTGTAGTGAATCCACGAGATGAGCGTAAGCGCGAACGTCGTCCAATAGCCCACCACTTTCAAATCGGTGATCCAGAGCGAATTGGTGACCGCATCCAGAAACACCAGAAGCACGGTGGCGATCTGCGCGACCGTATTAGCCTTGCCCCAGAAGCTAGGCTTGAAGTCGCGAATGGACATTGTAAAAAACAGCAGCATGGAGACGATCAAGATGCCGAGATCACGGCTGAACACCAGGATGGTGATCTTCCACGGCACTCTATGTACAGCCGCCAGCACCACGAACATGGTGCTGAGCAAAAGCTTGTCCGCAATGGGATCGAGGTAAAGCCCCAGGCGCGTGTGTTGATCGAGCCTGCGCGCGAGGTAGCCGTCGAGTCCGTCACTGATCCCCGCTACAACAAATAACGCGAGCGCCGCGGCAAAGCGGCCGTCCAGCACCATCATGGCGATGAATGGAATAAAGATCAGCCGCAGCAGAGTGAGTTGGTTGGGGGTGGCTCGCAATTGACGGAGCATAGTGGGGTGCTGGCTGGATTCTAATCGTGCTCGGAAGAGAAAGAAAGATGAAAGACCCGGGGCAACTCGTTTAATGCCAACCTAGGAAGCGGCGAATTCGGAAAACTCTTTTCCGCATTTGGTGGCAAAGCGCTCCTGCATGGAGGGGATCTCGCCATTGCGCACATCAAGTTCCATGCGCTCTACGCGATGCATGGGAAAGAATACTGAGTTGGGCTGAACCTCGTCTCCGTTTTTCACCTGCCGGGCGAAATCGTCAAAAGAATGCAGATCGATGCCGCGCAGGCTGATTCCCGCCGCAGAAATAGCGATCACCGAGCCCCAATATTTCTCGCGGGGCGAGTTCAGCGTGACCAGCACAATAGAGTTTTCAGCAAAGGGCTGCATGGATGCGGAGATTGTGCGCTTGAGATAGAAGGAAATGCAAGGTGAGAATGGTAGGCCCGAATGGACTCGAACCATCGACCTTCCCGGCGAGCCGGGACGCTCTAACGATATGAAAAAATATGAATGGTAGGCCCGAATGGACTCGAACCATCGACCTCTTCCGTGTCAAGGAAGCGCTCTAACCAGACTGAGCTACGGGCCTGCGCTACGATTCTTTTCCATTGTACTATTTTTGCTTAATGCCAGCGGTTTACATCATTCAAATCGAGACCAGTGGAAGATTCTATGTCGGCTCCGGTGACGATTCTCGCGCGAGGCTTGGGGAGCATCAGCGAGGCCAAACTGTTTCCACTCGCGGACGTGGTCCGTGGAAACTAGTTTACGAAGAATTCTTCGAAACGACGAAAGAAGCACGTGCTCGAGAGCGTCAAATCAAAAGCTGGAAGTCTCATCGCTCCATTCAGGAATTAATAAATAAAAGACAGCGCTAGAGCGTCCCGGCTCGCCGGGAAGGTCGATGGTTCGAGTCCATTCGGGCCCACCATTCCTTCTTTTCATCCCACTCTCTTCAACGCCTGCAACACCTCTCCCACGCTCCACGCCTGCGCAATGCACCCGCACGGACGGTGCGGCTCATCGCCTTCAAATATCTCTGAGATAGTTCCGAGTCCGGCGGCGCTCAAATGCCCGATGAGTGGCTGCAGCCATTCCGCAGCCTGTTTCTTCGCGTCGGCGCTGCTGTCATTCACTTTTAAATGCGCCTCAATGAACGGTCCGATCAGCCAGGGCCATATCGTGCCTTGATGATAGGCAGCGTCTCGCGAGCGCTGATCGCCACCGTAGCTGCCCACATAACGCGGGTCTGCGGTGGATAACGTACGCAATCCGAACGGCGTCAGCAGTTCGCGTTTCACTGTACTGACGACTTTGCGCGAGTCTTCCGGCGACAGCATCGAGTGATGCAGGCTCACCGCGAAGATCTGATTCGGCCGGATGGAATGGTCAGGCAGTGAATCCACCACGTCATAAAGGCATCGATCCTCGCTGTTCCAGAACAGCCGATTGAAACTGTCACTGGTCAATCCGGCCATTGCATCAAAGCGCAGGCGGTTCGTCTCATCACCCAGCGTCTTCGCAAAATCCTGCATGATCCGCAGCGCGTTGTACCACAGCGCTTGTATCTCCACCGGCTTGCCGGTGCGCGGAGTCACCACCCAATCGCCGACCTTGGCGTCCATCCACGTGAGTTGCACGCCGGGTTCGCCCGCATACAGCAGCCCGGTGTCGGATTCCATGTGAATGCCGTATCGCGTTCCCTTCACATGCCAATCGACGATGTCCGCCAATACAGGAAACATCTGCCGCACGAATGCATCGTCTGAAGTCGCTGCGTAATAGGTGCGAATCGCCTCGAAGTACCAGAGCGTCGCATCCACGGTGTTGTATTCGGGCTGCGCGCCGGCGTCAGGAAAGCGGTTTGGCAGCATGCCTTGGCTCACATATCGCGAGAACTCCAGCAAAATATTTCTAGCGTCTGACATGCGACCGGTGGATAGGGTCAAACCAGGCAGCGCGATCATGGTGTCGCGTCCCCAATCACCGAACCAGTGGTATCCGGCGATGACGGTCTCCTGCTGGCCACGTCGCACAATGAATTGGTCTGCGGCCAGGGTGAGGTCGCGCACGGCTTCTGCATCGGCGGAATTCGTAAGAGAGGCGCGACGGTCTACCTCAGCTACGATCAACCGCTCGGCATCCATGACTCGGTGCACTCGCGTGGAAGCAACGATATTCGCCGCGTGGGTAGCACTTAGCGTGAATGACATGCAGAACGGATTGAACAGATCCTCTTCAAAATCTAATCCGCGCTCCTGCTCTCGCACATACTGAAAATTGCGATACCAGTCACCCTTGGTGCCGACACCCGCGGCATTATGCGCAAAGTGCAGCGTGGGCATTCCGGGATAAGGCGTTACGCTCGCGCGCCCTCGTACTTGTTGAACACTGCGGTGGATATCGTCATTGGCGTGAGTCAGCGCATGATAGTCGCGGAAGGCGATGAGCGGTCGCACTTCCAACCGCACCGCGACGTTCGCGTCGCCAAACACTTTGTAGCGGATGACGGTGGTATCTTCGCCATGGACCATGCAGACGTGTTTCTCCACGGTGACGCCGTCCGCCTCAAAGGTGAAGATGGGATAAGGATCCAGACGAAATCGCTTCTGATGGATAAATCCCTGCGGATAAATCGCGCCCGGGTACTGGTTCGTCGCCAGATCAAACCGCTTTTCGCCCATAATCAAAACTTCTTCCAGCTTCGACAGCAGCACCACGCGCCCGCACGGCGGATTCACCGCCGCCACCAGCAATCCGTGATAGCGGCGCGTGTTCATGCCGGTAATGGTGGAAGACGCGAATCCGCCCAGACCGTTGGTCTCTAGCCACTCGAGTTGCGCGGCCTGCGCCAGGTCGGCGCAGACTTCCTGTTCAAAGCGGATCATGGTTGTTGGCACACATTCTAGGCCTGCGCGGCCATCAACGGCGCGACAATTCCACTACACGTTCGTACATGTCTTTTGCCGCCTGTTTGCGGTCAGTGAATCCGGTGGCGGGCTCGCCGAACCGCGCGGTCGCATGAATGTGCGACAGCCCCAATGCCCTCAACAGATGAGGGAAAAAGGTCATGTCGCCCCAATAACAAACATCTTTCCCCACGTCTCCACCGCCGGCCTCGTATGAGAGACACGCCGGCGTGATCGGCTGCCGCTCGCTCACCGCCGCCGCGAACAGTGAAGAACGAAACGGCAAGACGTGGCTGCCGTCGGTGCTTGTGCTTTCAGGAAACATCACCACGAGTTGTCCGTCGCGCAATGCGGCGGCGAGCTGATCGTTCACATCCGCGGTGGCCATAGGGCGTTCGCGATCGACATAGACTGTGCCCGCCATGGTCGCCATCCAGCCAAAGACCGGCCAGTGCCGCACCTCAGTCTTGGCCACGAACGAACATTCACAGATGGCGCTCAGCACCATGATGTCAAGATAACTGAGGTGATTTGCAGTGATGAGCCCGTGCCTGGGCACTGTTCCACTGACCGCGATGTGGATCGACAACCGCCGCAGCGCCGCCTCGCAGCAACCATGCAACCACTCGGCGCGCTGTGCGCGTGTGTGCCGGAATCCGCTGCTCACGCTTAGCAGAAAATAGCGAA
The DNA here is from genome assembly GCA_025935035.1 of Terriglobales bacterium. Classification (GTDB taxonomy): domain Bacteria; phylum Acidobacteriota; class Terriglobia; order Terriglobales; family Acidobacteriaceae; genus JAICLA01. Next base: position 5,421 of record JAICWB010000031.1, on the reverse strand, counting down.
CGCAATATTCGAAAGCGGTCCACAGCGTAATGATCAAACGGGATAAGCTGCGGACGGTTCGCATGACTCTTCGAGTCTAAATCGCTGGGTCAAGAAACGAAGACTGCGCACCGCGCATTACAATGGTGCGGCATGTCATGCTCGCCGCCCAAAGCGATAGCGCGACTCGGCCTCATCGCCGGCAATGGAAACTTTCCGCTGTTGCTGCTCGACGCCGCCCGCGCGCAAGGTACAGAAGTCATCGTGGCCGCCATCAAGGAAGAGACATACCCTGAGATCGAGCAACGCGGGGCAACCGCCGTCCACTGGCTGTCACTGGGAGAACTGTCCAAACTCATCGACACATTCAAGCGCGAAGGTGTGACGCAAGCCGTAATGGCCGGTCAGGTGAAGCACAAGCAGATATTTTCCAGCATCCGCCCGGACTGGAAGCTGGCCAAACTGCTCATGCAACTGGGCACGCGCAATACGGATTCGTTGATCGGAGCAGTCGCGAAGGTCCTGGAAGACGAAGGCATCACGCTCATCCATTCCACAGCGTTTCTTGAGCCGATGCTCGCGAAACCCGGCGTGCTCACGCGCCGTGCACCTTCAGAACAAGAGAAGACCAACATCGCTTACGGGCGCGAAGTCGCGCGCAATCTCGCCGCGCATGACATTGGCCAGACCGTCGTCATCGCGGGAGCGGCGTGCGTCGCCGTGGAAGCCATGGAAGGCACTGACGCGACTATCCTCCGCGCGGGCGAGATCCTGAAAGAAACTCTAGCGGAAGACTCCGCCACCGAGCGCGGCGTCACCGTAGTGAAAGTCGCTAAGCCGAAGCAGGACATGCGTTTTGACGTGCCCATCATCGGCGTGAGAACGATTGAGACCATGCGCAGAGCACATGCCACCTGCCTCGCCCTCGACGCCGGTAAATGCTTGCTCCTTGGCGGTGACGAAGTCATCTCGGCAGCCGACGCTGCAGGAATCGCCATCGTGGCGGACGCTATTCCGGGTTAGGGCCTTTGTTGCGGTTTTAAGGCCTTGCGAGTAGCCTTTTACATATATTGAATCGCCTTCAATATCTTGCAATCCAAACTCTGGCAACCGGGCCCAAATCAATCACTCGAGAGGATCTCCCCAGCCATGAAACATTTTTTCACTCTACTTCTTGCAATGTTCGTAGCGGCATCTACCGCGGTCTTCGCCGCAGACATGCCGAAAGTGGGCGATAAAGCCCCAGAATTCACCCTCACCTCCGGCGAAGGCAATCAAGTCAGCCTGAAGGATTACAAAGGCAAATGGGTGGTGCTGTACTTCTATCCGCGCAACTTCACCGGCGGATGCACCATTGAAGCCCACAACTTCCAGCGCGACCTCGATAAATACACCGCAGCCAACGCCGTCATTCTGGGCGTAAGCGTTGACCCGGCCACCACCGGCGACCGTTCGCAGAAGCTGTTCTGCGAAAAAGAAGGCCTGCACTTTAAGACGCTTTCCGATGAGTCCATGCAGGTCTCTCAGACGTACGGTTCGTTGACGACTTATCCTGCAAGTGACAAGCATCCGGAGATGAAGATGGCCACGCGCAACACGTTCATCATCGATCCGAGCGGCAAGATCGTGAAGGTGTTTGAAAAAGTGAATCCGGAGCCGCACAGCGAAGACGTGCTGAAAGCGCTCGCCGAACTGCAGAAGAAGTAGCAAGACTGTGAGACGGCGCGGTTAGTGAGGACGCGGTTTTAACCGTGCCGTCCGCGCCGTTTCATTTATCATTTTTTTTCGCGGGCCTTAGCCCTGAGGTAAAGATGGACCCTGAAGTTCCCTCCACTCCACCACTTCAACCACCGGTCATGACGGCGGCCACCGCCTACCCACCGCCGCCTCCGCCGCCACCCAAAAAGAGCAATACCGGACTTTGGATCGTCATTGGCGGCGGCGCTTTCTTCATCTTCGTGATGGCTGTTTTTCTGCTGGTGTATTTCGCGGTGAAGTCTGACCGGAACAGCAGCGGCGATTTCGCCGGCGGCTTCGGCGACAAGATCGCCGTCATGGACCTCGATGGCGTCATCCTCGATTCCAAAGACTTCAACAGGCAACTCAAGAAGTACGACGAAGATTCATCTATCAAGGCCATCATCTTGCGTATCAACTCGCCGGGCGGCGGCGCAGCGGCTTCGCAAGAGATGTACGCCGCGGTAAAGCGCATCAGCGATCGGCATCGCAAAGACAAGAACAAAAAACCCATCGTCTCTTCAATCAGCACGGTCGGCGCCAGTGGCGCCTATTATGTGGCATCCGGCACGAACAAGATCTACGCAGGAAGCGCCAGCATCGTGGGCAGCATCGGCGTGATCGCCGAATGGGTCAATTACGGCGACCTCATGCGCTGGGCCAAACTCAAAGACGTGACCATGAAAGCTGGCTCACTCAAAGACGCCGGCAGCCCCACGCGCGATATGACTCCTGAAGAACGCGCCTATCTGCAAGGTCTCATTGACGACATGCACGGTCAGTTCATCCATGACGTGGCCGTCGGCCGCGGCATGAAGGACGATGACCTCAAGCCCATTGCCAACGGACGCGTATGGACCGGCCAGCAAGCCATCCCACTGAAGATCATTGACCAGATCGGCGACTTTCAGACCGCTGTGGACGAGACCGCAAAGGAAGTCGGCATCCACGGCGAACCCACCATCGTGACGCCGGAGAAAGACAAACGCACGCTGGTGGACATCCTGTTCGGCGACATCTCGGATATCATTCCCGACCGGGCGAAGTTGATGCAGCAGAATGTGGGGTTCTATTACTTGTGGCGGTAGAGGGTGAGAAGACAAAGGCGAAGAGGTCGCCACTTCTTACTTATGGGGCTATCACCTTCTGCTTTGCGGTGACTTATTTTGATAACCCATACTTGGGAAAGATCCTTATCGGCGTATCGATCGGAGTTCTCGCGATTGTCTACGGCGCTATGTGGCTTGCTAAGAAATTCAGCGATGACAGCATCAGCTGAGAGGCCCTCGGCAGTGCTGGAGAAACTCCCCGCTTGACGAAATCCTTTGTTTCTAGTGGAATAGCAGGCTTAAGAGCACCTTATGACCAAAGCCGACCTGATCGAAGAAGTATCCACGCTGGCGGAAGTTACGCGCAAAGACGGCGAAGTCATCGTCGAGACTATCTTTGACAGCATCGTGAAGTCGCTCCGCGCGGGCGACAAGATCGAGATTCGCGGATTCGGTAGCTTCCGCACACGGCAGCGCAAGCCGCGTATCGGGCGCAATCCCAAGACCGGCGCCCGTGTCGAGGTGCCAGCCAAGAAGATTCCCTTCTTCAAGCCCAGTAAAGAGCTGAAAGACTTGGTCAACGAAGGCAAAGAAGCCACGGCAACTAGCTGAGCTTTCGTCGCACTTGCCAGGCCCTAAAAGCTTAGCCGAACTCCTTATTTACAACTTTACAAACCCCGCTTATAGTATTCGGACTCAACAACTCTCCCGAAAATAGGCCGCTTCGGCGTTCCTTTGCATGTGAGTTTTGTTGTCATCCCTTAGGGATGATCCGGGAGCCGTGTTCTTGCGGAACGGGTGAGCACGGAGAGAGAGCTGTCTTGCGCGAACAGAGTGAGAGGCGAAGCGGTAAAACTGCGCAGGCTGGAATGAACGATATGGATTCGGCTACGGCCACGACCAAAGCGAAAGCGGCGCGGAAGGACTATGTTGAGTCGTTCGCTAACTTGGTCTCCGCCTTTACTTCCAGCAAGATTGAAGATCTGCTCTCGCAGATCCCTGCCCTGCTCGTAGATAATTTTGACGCGGAACGCGCCGAACTGTGGCTCTGGGACACATCTTCCAATTCCGCCTATCTCGTTCATGCCGCCGGCATGGACGGGCATCGCCGTCATGACTATGCCGCCTCCGGCGCGGGCGTGATCGGCAAAGTGGGCGAAGCCCGGAAACTGATCGAGAATATCGGCCTCGCTACTTTCGGCGGCGAAGACCAGGAGTTCGCCAAAAAGACGGGGCTGAGCCGCATCTCTGCCTATCCGCTGGTGGTTACCAACCGGCCCATTGCGGTCCTGGCCGTCTATACCAGTGAAGAAGCTCCAAAAGAATTGCTCAACTGGTGGCGCATGTACGCCGAGATGTGCGGCGTAAAAGTGCCAGACCTTATCGCCGCGCAGGAACAACAGAAACAGATCACGCAACTCTCGCTTCTGTTCGAGGCCACGCGTCTTCTTAATTCGACGCTCGATCTCTCTGAACTTCTTGAATTGATCCTAAAGATCGCCAGCCAGGAAGTGGACGCCGACCGCGGCTCCGTATTCCTTGTGGATGCGCCCAACAAACAGTTGTGGTCCATCGTGGCGTCTGGCCTCGACCATCAAGAGATTCGGGTGCCCTTTGGCGTAGGCGTCGCCGGACGGGTGGCGGAGAGTGGCGAGACCATCAATACCCAGGACGCTTACTCTCTTCCGTACTTCGAGCGCGGATTCGACCAGAAGTTCAACTACCAGACTAAATCGTTGCTCTGCCTGCCGGTGCGCCATCACACCAACGAGATCGTGGGCGTCATCCAGTTGCTGAACAAGACCACTGGCCCGGCATTCACCAAAGAGGACGAAGAGTTCCTCTCAAAGCTCAGCGGACACATTGCCATGGCGCTGGAGAACGCGCGCTTGCACCGCGACGCCCTCATCAAGCAGCGTCTGGAAAAAGAACTGGCACTAGCGCGTAGCATCCAACGCAGCCTGCTGCCTGACCAGCCGCCCATCGTGCCGGGATTCGAGATCGCCGTGCTCAACGAGCCTTGTTTTGAAGTTGGCGGCGATTATTACGATTTCCTGAGCCTGGGGCCACAATCGCTTCTTCTCGTCATCGCAGACGTGGAAGGTAAAGGTGTCGGCTCAGCGCTGGTGATGTCTAACCTGCAGGCCACTCTTCGCGCATTAGTCATGCATCTGCACTCGCTGGAAGTGCTGGCTGTCTCGCTGAATGAGATGATGTTCAACGATACAAAGTCTGAAAAATATCTGAGTTGCTTCCTCGGCTTGGTGGACACGCGCCGCAGCGGCCTGCACTACATCAACTGCGGACACGTGCCTCCCATCCTCGTCCACGGCGAGACGGGCAAATACGAGCTCCTCGAAGAAGGCGGCACAGTGGTTGGCCTGTTCCCTTCCGCGGACTACCGCCGCGGCTCGGTGAAGCTCAATCCCGGCGACGTGCTCATCACCTGCACCGACGGCATCCTCGAGGCCTGCAACGCGCAGGAAGACGAATACGGCAAGGAACGCCTGGCCGCCTGCGTAAAAGATAATCGCCAAAAGAACGCGCAAGGCATAGTCGATGCAGTATTAGCGCAGGTGAACACCTTCGCCAGCAGCGGCAAGTACACTGACGACAAAGTGCTCATGATCATGAAGGTCACGCACGACGGCAACAT
>JAICWB010000284.1 GCA_025935035.1 Terriglobales bacterium | reverse complement strand
TTGCGCACGCCTTCTACGTCCGTCATGATGCGCGAGACCAGCGTGCCTGTCTTGTTGGAGTCGTAAAACGAGACCGGCAGCCGCCCGATATGCTCTTGCACTTTTGCGCGTAGCTCCGCGATCAAGCGCTGCGCTTCTTTCGAGAGCAATTGTGTGAGGCTGAATGAGCTGACCCCTTGAATGACCGTGGCTACGGCGACGAAGGTGATCAGCGGCGCAAGCTTCTGCGTTTGATGCTTGCCGATTACGTCGTCAATGAGCGACTTGGTTGACCATGGCAGCACGAGTCCCGCCACGCGGTTGATGGCCATCAGGATCAACCCGGTGAGTAACATCCAGCGCCGCGGACGCACCATGGCCCAGATGTCCGGCCACAACGCCTTCAGTTTTTCTGAAGACAAACCTTTTTTCTTGGCGGCCGGAGCCTCATCTTTCGCGGGCGTTTGTGCCCGGCCCTTATCCGCGCCCTTTGCGGATAGGATGGGATTCGCAGGTGGCTCAACTGATGCTGGTGGAACACGTGTAGAGGTACTCATCTGAATCCCATCTAGATGCTAAGTGCTAGCCGCTCGGTGCTTTTTCAGCAGTCTATTACATACGAGCAGAACCCGCACAAAGACGCCATCCTAAAGCCGAGCCTGACTGCAAAATCGGCTTCTTCTAGCCACTAGTCACTAGTCACTAGCCACTGATTTATACTTAGCACCTGTCCCTATGGCATGGTTTAAACGAACTGATACGGAACTGGATGCGGGCGGCGAGAAGCGTGTCCGCACGGAAGGCCTTTGGGACAAGTGTGACGAGTGCCGCCACGTCATCTGGAAGAAAGACCTTGAGGCCAATCTTTACGTCTGCCCTAAATGCGACCGCCATGGCCGCATCGACGCCGAATCGCGATTGAACCTATTGCTCGACGACGGCGTTTACCAGGTCTTTGATACCGAGCTAGCATCGACTGATCCTCTGCAATTCACTGACACAAAGAAATATTCTGATCGCCTGAAGAAGACGCAACAGGCGACTGGCTTGAAGGACGCCATCGTGAACGCGGAAGGACGCATCTGGGGAAAACCGGTGGTGCTGAGCGTGATGGAATATTCGTTCATCGGCGGCAGCATGGGTGCAGTGGTGGGCGAGGCCATTACTCGTGCAGTAGAACGGGGCATCGCGGACCGCAAGCCGGTGATCGTTGTCTCGGCCTCCGGCGGCGCGCGCATGATGGAAGGCGCTGTAAGCCTGATGCAGATGGCGAAGATATCCGCCGCACTGGCCAAGCTGGACGACGCGGGCGTCCCCTACATCTCTGTCCTTACGGATCCCACGACCGGCGGCGTGACGGCTTCTTACGCCATGCTGGGCGACCTGAATATCGCGGAGCCAGGCGCGTTGATCGGATTTGCCGGCCCGCGCGTGATCGAGCAAACGATTCGGCAAAAACTTCCTGAAGGTTTCCAACGCAGCGAGTTCCTTCTGGAGCACGGCATGCTGGACGCGGTGGTTCACCGCAAGGACATGAAGGCGTACATCAGCCGCGCACTGGGATTTATGGAGCCGCGGGCCTAATGAACTCCGCGATCCTCGACCCTGCGGCGCCTCGCCGATGGCGTCTTGACGACCACGGCTCGGAATACATCATCACAATTCCAAGAAAGTGGTCCTGGATGACGTTCGCTTGGGAACCTCTCTTTGCTTGTGTGCTCATCTATTTATTTCCGCAGATGAGGCAGGAGGCTCTTCAATCTAAATTCGTATTTGGCTTCTTTCTCTTGGCTGCATTGGGATTATTGAAGGGTTGGCTCTGGAATATTGGCGGCCGTGAGATTGTGGTCATCACTACTGAAGAGTTGCGTCTTCGCCGCGAATTGTTCGGAATCGGACCTCAGAGAAAATTCACACTGAAAAGAGTGTCTGACTTGACCTTCCAGGAGGCTCAAGGTGGTGAGGATAGCCGCAAGTCTGGAATATATTTTAACTATTCGGGCAGCTTAAATCCCTTCCAGCAAAGGCGCTTTGGCGACGACCTCTCCCGGAATGAAGCCGATGAATTGATTAACGCCATCACGACACGCTTTCCTCAACTGGATCAATGCACGCCTGATACGGGTCACTTCATAACACTCGGGCTGAATTCAAAATAAGATCATGACCTACGCCGCTGCCGTCTCTGCCCTCTACGCGCTCGGGCACGAGCTCGGCAAACCGCGCAAATTCGACCTAGGCTACATGGTCACGCTGGCGGAAGCTCTGGGCAATCCGCAGCGCAGGTTCCCTGCGGTGCTCATCGCCGGCACCAACGGCAAGGGTTCCACCTCCGCCACGCTGGCCAGCATCTGCAAAGCCGCGGGTTACAAGACCGGGCTCTACACTTCGCCGCATCTGGTCAACATCAATGAGCGCATCCAGATCGATGGCGAATCCATCAGTGACGCCGAGTTCACTGAGATCTATGACCGCGTGCGCGAAGCGGGCGCAAAGCTGGTTGCCGAAGGCAAACTGCCCATCGCGCCAAGTTTTTTTGAAGTGCTTACCGCGATGGCGTTCGAGTACTTCGCCAGCTCGCGCGTGGACATCGCCATCCTCGAAGTGGGCATGGGCGGGCGGCTGGACGCGACAAATATTTCCGACCCATGCATCAGCGTGATCACTGACGTTGCGCTCGACCATCAGCAGTATCTCGGCAATACCATTGCCGAGATCGCGGTGGAGAAGGCGGGTATCATCCGGCAGAACGGCGTGTTGGTCACGCTGCCGCAGCATCCCGAGGCGAATGACGCCATCGGACGCATCGCCATGGAACGCAACGCGCGCGGCGTGAGCGCCACGAAATACGTTCCCAACGTCACGCCCGGCGCGGCGCGGTTCGACAACCTGCGCCCCAGCGCCACGCAGATCGGACAGTTCCTGCGCACAAGATATTTCATGGAAGTAATGGGCGAAGAAATCCTGCTGGAAACTCCGCTCGTGGGACGCCACCAGTTCCGCAACATCGCGCTCGCCATTGCGGCGGCGGAAGAATTGAACAATTGCGGTTTCACCATCACCGCACAGAACGTCGCCGACGGAGTGCGCGACACATATTGGCCGGGAAGGTTTCAGTTCATTCCAAGTGAGCCCGGCATGCCGGACTACATTTTCGACGTAGCTCACAATCCCGCGGGCGCCTGGGCGCTGCGCTCGGCGCTGTCAGAACATTTCGAGGACCGTCCGCTGACCATCATATTCGGCGCCATGCGCGACAAAGCCGTGGCCGAGATGGCACAGATATTGTTTCCGCTGGCGGAGCATGTCATCGCTACGCATGCGGATAATCCCCGCGCGGCTACGCCGGAAGAGATTCAAGCAGTGGCCCGTCCGTTTGCCGATGTGCTGTGTGAACGAAATGTCGCGGCGGCTCTGGAGCGTGCCCGCAAAGTCACCGCAAAGAACGGCGTGATCGTGGTCACGGGTTCCATCTATCTT
>JAICWB010000012.1 GCA_025935035.1 Terriglobales bacterium | reverse complement strand
CTTGGAAAAGCTGTTGTCCGCCGCGAGGGCAGTGACATGACCGCAGTCTCCTACGGCTACACCATGCAGCTCATGTTGCAAGCCGCTGAGAAGATGCAGAGCGAACATGGCATCAGCGTGGAGTGCATCGACCTGCGCACGCTGAATCCGCTGGACCTCGACACCATCCTGAATTCCGTCGCGAAGACAAACCGTGTAGTACTGGTTCAGGAAGATCATCGCACGCTGGGCATCTCGTCAGAGATCTCAGCAGTGATCGCGGAGCAAGCGTTCGAATGCCTGGACGCTCCCATCCTCCGCGTCACGGCCCCGGACATTCCGGCCATCCCCTTCTCGCCGCCGCTGGAGAAGTTCTACATGCCAACCGTGGAGAAGATCATGACGGCGATGGAGCGCTGCGCGCAATACTAGCGCGGCAAATCTAGTTAAAGAAAGTCGCATCGAGAGATGCGGCTTTTGCTTTTGTTATGAAGACAATCCCAACCCGCCATCGACGATCAACACCTGACCGGTAATGAATTGCGCGCCGCCCGCGAGAAACCTCACCGCGATCGCCACATCTTGCGCCGTCCCATTACGTTTCATTGGAGTTTTCTCGCTGAAATGCCTCAGTTGTGATTTCGGCGTGGTGTAGTCCATAGGGATCATCCCGGGCGCGACACAATTCACGGTTACATCGGGCGCCAGCGCCTTAGCCATAGCTTGCGTGAGCATGTGGAGTGCGGCCTTCGACGCGCAGTAGTGGATGTGCGTCGCCCAAGGCTGTATCCCGCCGAGTGAACCGATGTTCACGATCCGGCCCTTGGATTTACGCAACTCTTTCGCTGCCGTTTGCGAGACCAGGAACGGGCCGCGGGCATTCGTGGCGAAAATGTCGTCCCACTGTTCTAGGGTGATCTTTTCGAACTCCACCGTGTTATAAGCGCCTGCATTGTTGATGAGGATGTCTATTCCTCCCAACAGTCGTTTCGCGTCCGCGACCATCGCTTTCACGCTGCTCTGGTCTGTTACATCGCACTGCAATGCGAAAGCGCGCACGCCGAGGCCAACAAGCTCGGCCACAGTCTTAGTCGCATCGCTGTCGGAATTACGATAAGTGATGGCAATATCCGCCCCTGCGCGCGCAAGTTCCAGCGCCACCTCGCGCCCAATACGTCTTGCTGCTCCAGTGACGATCGCGCGTTTGCCCTTCAACTCCTGCTGACCCCCTTGGATCGCCTTGCTTTTCATGCGTCCATTCTATTCGACTACAATATTTCGCGATGTCCGCCGGCCTACGAACGCGAATGTACGCAGATGCCGCTGGCGTATTCCTGCACGACGCTATCCTGTCTGCTTGCCAAAAATATGCCGAGCGGACGGCATTAGTCGATACCTCCTGTATCGCCTCGCCAAGGGAGCTCACCTACGCTGAGTTTGGTGACCTAATGCAGGTCATCGCTAAGAATTTCGTGGCAATGGGACTACGTCCAGGCGATGTCGTGGCAATTTATCTTTCAAATTCCTGGGAATATGCCGTTGCGTTTCACGCAGCGATCCTAGCCGGCTGCGTACCCACATTACTGAACCCCAGCTATCGGGAGCGCGAAGTTCGATATCAACTAGAAAACTCCGGCGCTGTGGCGCTGATCACAGACGGTCCGCAGATCGCAGACATCAATCTCGCCGGTTTCTCGGATCTCAAGTATCTGTTCACCACGCGGCACACGGCGGGCGGCTCGCGTCATTTTGCGGAACTGCTAATGCCATCGTCGGCGCAACTACCGAAACCCACCGCCAGCTCTGCCACCACACTTGCGGCGCTCCCATATTCCAGCGGCACCACTGGGCTTCCAAAAGGCGTAATGCTGACGCACCACAACCTGCTCGCCAATTGTTATCAGTTCCTAGTACCGGGAGAAGAAGGGACATTCACTCAAGATGAAGTCGCCCTGTGCTTCCTGCCGCTTTACCACATCTATGGATTGAACGTGATCCTGAATCCGTTGCTGCTAGTAGGGGGAACCAACGTCCTGATGCCACGTTTCGATTGCGAAAAAGCTTTGGCGCTTCTGGCGCGGGAGGGAGTCACATTCCTGCCGGTTGTTCCGCCGGTGTTGAACGTGCTTTGCAATGCCGCCGCTGAAGGGCGCTTCCCGAAGGACCACCGCGTCCGTTACACCAAGTGCGGAGCCGCGCCGCTGGCTCCCGAGCTACCGAAACGCTTCGCGGAACTCACTGGCATTCGCCTGCGTCAGGGCTATGGCATGACGGAAGCTTCTCCGGTCACGCATCTCGGCTTCTTGCAACCGGAACTGTATCGCCCAGACAGCATCGGACAAGAGGTAGCAGAGACCGATTGCCGCATCGTGACTGATTCCGGCGCCGACGCCGCGCCTGGGGAGCCCGGCGAGTTGGTGATGCGCGGTCCGCAGTTCAGCTCAAGCTACTGGAAGTCGCCTGAAGCGACGCGCGAAGTCTTTCGCGATGGTTGGTATTGGTCAGGGGATGTGGCGACGCGCGATGAACAGGGCTTCTACAAGATCGTTGACCGCCGCAAGGAGATGATCAAGTACAAAGGCTTTCCCATCGCGCCTGCGGAAGTCGAAGCTGTGTTACTGGAACATCCGGCCGTACGCGATTGCGGCGTGATCGGCCTCCCAGACGACTCCGCCGGCGAGATACCCTGCGCCTTCGTCGTGGTGAATGGTCCGCACGCTGCCGGGACCGAACTCGAGACCGACCTGTGCGGCTATGTAAGCGAGCGCCTGACCAGCTACAAGCAGCCTCGTCAAGTACGCTTTGTGTCCTCGATTCCCCGCAATCCTTCCGGCAAGATCCTACGCAAAGAACTTCGCGCGGGCTTGGTCCCCAAATAAGAAAGCGCAGCCGAAGCTGCGCTTGGCAGTGCCTGCGCCTTTTTATTTAGGCTCTTTCGGTGCCTTCTTGGTACCCATCTTGCATGTATCTGAGACCATCTCCACATTGGTGGCGTCGAGGTGGTTGACGTTCTTCTTCTGATCGGTCGCGCCCGGGACGGGGCCTTTGCTCAAGTTTCCGGTGACCTTCACTTCGTGGCCATCATGCGCGGAGAGATCGTCTTTTGACATCACGTGGTATTTGCCGGTCCGGGTAGTGAGCCAGATGTTGTCGCCCTCTTTATGCAGACAGCCGGTCACCGTCTTGCTCTTCAATCCGCCATTCTCTGTGTTCTTGTCCTTTTTGGCGTCTTGCGCCCAAGCGGCGACGCACATCAACATCACCATCAAAATAATCTTTCTCATGTCGTTCTCCTGTACAGATTGTGAAATTTGGGTACAGACTACGGGTAGGAGCCTAGATGTTGCCCTGGGCAGGCGAGTTGTCTCAGCATTTGTAAATTTATACAAAAGGGTAGCTCGAAGCGCCAGGATGCGCCATTCTATCTATTTCTTCGCCGGGTCTTTCGGAGCTCCTTTAGTCGAATCCGGCTTCTTGTCCCCGTAGATGGAATACTGGGCTTGTGGCTTCTTCAATTTGATCTCAATCTCTTTAGTTTTCTCATTAATCACAAAGTCTTCACCATAGGTTTGCATGCCAGGGGCCAGAACCTGTACCCGGACCTTGCCATATGGCAAAGCTTCAAATGCCGCCTTGCCCTCGTTGTCAGCCTTAAGCTCAACGCCATTTGCTTGCTGCTTACCGTTCTTATCTACCGGATGCAGCACGATTGATGCGTTGCGCACCGGCTTGCCGTTCCATTCACGAGTAACAGTGAAGCTGATGTTGCAGACAGGATCGTCTCCGGCAAATGCGAGAGCGGTCAGAGTCAAAACAAGGAAGGTGACCTTGAGTGCGATTTTCATGCGTGCTCCTATTCTAGTAGTGCCGCTGTTTAAAAACCAGCAACTCCCGATTCCTTGCAAACACGGCCAAACCTGCCTTTTGGGCCCACATCCAACCCACTATTACCGAGATAAATCCAGCAAGGAGAGGCTAAATGGCTGACATTAAAAAAACGCACGACACCATTCATAACCTTATCGAGTGCTGCCGTGATTCCCAGCAAGCCTACATCGAAGCAGCGGAACACATCAGCGATTCTAGGCTGCGGACTTTCTGCAACGAACGCGCATTAGAACGCGCCCAGTTCGCCGGCGATCTCACCGAACGCCTGCGCGACTTTGGCGAACATCACCTGAAATCCGAAGGCTCCAGCGCCGGCGCGGTGCGCCGCGCATGGATGGACGTCAAGACCAAACTCGGCGGCGGCGACCACGCCGTTCTTTCATCGCTGGAATCCTGTGAGGACCAGATCAAGCACGCATACGAAGAAGCTATGAAAGGTGGACTCAATCACGAGTTTGATTCACTTATCCGTACGCAAGCGCAAAGCATTTACAACTCTCATGATTACATCCGGGGTATCCGCGACCGCAGAAACGCGGCGTGAGGCCTCTTGGCCACACAAGCCCTTCCTTCGGGAAGGGCTTATTACATAGGCAGATTCTTGCTCATCACTACGCGCGCAACGGCGATCATCCCAATAGCTTTTGCCGATGCATCTTGAAGCCCCTGTGCCCGGCGCAGCGCATCCATCGGATCCACTTGCGCAGCAGCTTCGCTCACTTCCTGGATCATGGGAGCCAGGTTCTTGTCTCCACGGTCTGCCCACGCCTCATCTGCAGCGGCGAACGCCACGTCAAAATAAGTGCCGGCACCCGCTTTATCGCCGGAGGTCCCTTTGGCGAAGCCGTAAGCGGCGGCCTGCCGAGCGCGCAGCGATGGGGCCATGTTTTTCAACTCATCCCGCTGGTCACCACCGGCGGCGACAGTGGCCATGGATTGCGATACCGAGACAGATTCTTCTTCCTCGCGCGAACTCTCGCCTTGCGCGCCTTCGTTGCGGGCCACGCTCTGCGCGGTGGCGTCCCGCTCCAAAGCGCGCCGATACGCTTCTTCACCCAAGGCTTCTTTCAATGCCGCTGCTGTGATATTGATGGCCAGATTCTTATCACTGCTATCTTCTTGCTTTCCTAGCCAGTCGTAGAGTTTCAGTCCTGCATCGCGAACTGTGTCTTTATCAACCTTTGGCGCCGTGGACGCGAACATCGTGGCAATCTCAGAAGCGCTCGGATTTCCGTCGCCGGCTTTGTCAGGCAGCGACGAGAAGGTCTCTTTAAACACTCGCTGGCTCCAGCTGGAATTCTGCGGCTCTTTTTCGATCAGCGCCATGAGAAGGCGCGGAGCGACGATCCCCTGTGCCAACGCAGCGTCAGTCCGCGTCCGGACTATCTCACCCGACTGCCGCGGACATTTCGTCAGCACGCCGAGCAGCGACTGTTCCGCCGCTTCCACATACTGTGGGTAGATCCGTTGGGCAAACTCCGTCGCGGTCTTGCAATCAACCGTACCCGCGGCAAATAGTGAGACCGCCGGCTTCTCGCCCAATGCGATCAATTCCGCTTCAATGCGAATGCCCTCTTTTGATAATTGAGTCGCCGTTTTAGGGGCAATGGGCGATATCACTTCAACGGCCGAGCTCAACACCCGCAGCCGATCTTGCTGGTCAGACTGCGGCAACGCGACGGCAGAATTCACAACATCGAGAACGAACTTTCGGCTTTGGATGGCCTTCGGACCGAGCGCCGCCTCAGGTTTTGCGCCAGACGCGGGCTTGTCCGATTGCGGCAGATCCTGTGCAACTCCAATGGAAGCCGCCAGCAAAATGAAAATGAAAGAAAACTTGCGAAACATCTTTGATTAGATGTTTCTGCGAGGCTTATGGCGATGAAGTTGGCGGCTCTTTAACGCATCTTTTGTCTTAGCACGATGGGACTATTTGAGCTTCCGCTGGCTCTCACGCAACTCTTCGACTATCACATGCGCGGCTATACGGGCTTCTTCCGCACGGTCTGTCGGGAACGAAATGGCGCCCACGCGGGCATGTCCGCCGCCCCCATAGCGTTCACAAATGGAGGCTAGATTGACCATCTTGTCGCCCGGAGTGGTGGTCCATGGGTTAGAACCCACTGAGACCTTCGTCCGGAAACTGCTCTTGCTTAGCCCAATACTGTAAGTGCTGTCAGGGTAGAGGTAGTAGGGCACGAACTTGTTGTAGCCCTCGAGGTCGTAGTCTGTCACGTCAAAATAGATGGTGCCGTCAGAGTAGTCAGAGTGCTTGCGGATAATGTCGATCGATTGCTGGTGGCGTTCCAGCAACGGCGGAAGTTTTTGCGCAACGAACGGCATCTCTATGATCTCGGCCAGCGGCTTGTGTGCCAGCACGGAGATGAGTTTGTCAGGAAATGCAGGGTCTTGATTCGACTCGATCACCATGGTCAGTTTCATTGCCGGCTCACGCATTTCCACGGCCGTCTTGGCGTCTTGATATTGAGCGCCGTCCACAATGTCGGCCCACTTCACTAGATCGGCAACAGGTTTTTGGTTGAAACCAAAAACCCGTTCCGTCGTATCCGCCAGGAACTTTGTGCAGGACTTGTAGTCCGGATCAAAGAACTTCTTCCCGCTCTTGTCCGTGCGGAAATGTTCAGCGTCTGCTGGGGAAAGAAACGCGCTCAAGTGATGGTCGAACCACCAGGTGATCTTCGGAGAGGAGGAATATTTAAAGTCGACAATGGCATTCTCATCTCCAGTGAAATCGGCTTCGTTAAAGAGCGAGCCGGCACGATGCAGAAGCCCAGTGAACCGGAAGTCAGCGTCTTTGCCAATACATTCGCGATAAAAACGCGCGAACAGAGCAGCAGACGCCGTGCCGTCAAAGCACTTATCGTGATAGAAGACGCGAACCTTCAAGTCCACCTCAGGTAGATGTAGGAAACTGTCTTGCGTGAAGCTGACTAGGATTGCGGGTTTGCCGGGTTCTGTCAAGAGAGTTACGCGAAAAGCCACCTACATTTCGCTCAATCCACCCCACGTCTCCGGATTCTGCGCCTGCAAGGTCGCAAAATAAATGCGGACATCTTCCGCCGGGAAGTCAGCTTTGACCTTTTCTGCCGCGGCGGACAATGCGGCTTTCTCAGGAGTTTTCACCTCGGCGGAATCGCTGATCACGCCGTCCTCATTCGCAATACCCAAAGCATTCAGAAATGCGGACATCAACGGCTTCTGGTGCGCGAAGTGATAAGTGACGATCAGTTGACCGATCAGGTCCGGCGACAAAGTGAGCGTAGCCAGATACTGCTCTTTCTTTTCTTGCGGCAGCCGCTTCACGAACGGCGGACGAAAATTCTTGGCTCGCGCAATGAACAGATCGCCAGCGCGATGGAATTCCTTCAGATTCTCGTCTGTATAAAAGGCATGGGCTGCCTCTTTGCGGCGCTCTTCGCCCATCTCTTTCCAGATTCCCGGCGTGTCCAATTTCTCCGAAACTTTACTCATATTTCTAGTCTATCGCAGGGTGCGCCTGTGGATTGCGTATGGGCCCAACTCCGCCCGCATTGCATCTGCGTTAAAGCTTTCTGAAACAGCGTGTTACCTAAGTCTGTTCATCCCCACAGAAGTACATTGTCCTTAAGGGACTTTACTTAGTTTTTCACAGCGAGGAACATAGATATCCCCCGAGGGAGTCATTTTAGGAGCCCTAATCATGACGAACTTGACTGAAGAGATCCGTTCGCTGACCACGGCATTGCATCGCCTCACAGACCATCTGGAGTCCAAAGCTACCAACTCGAAATTTGACGATGAGTTGGCTTCGACCCTGACGCTTAAGTTAGTGGAAGACATCAAGGACGCGCTCGACCACGCGCGCCACATGGTGTGGCCTTACGTGATTGCCCTCCAGCAAGGCTCGCCTGAGAACGTGGATTTCGCTCTGCAACAGTACCGGATGCAGCGCGTGCGGGAAATGTTGAAAGTGATCCGCGAAGATGAAGAAAATCTGCGGTCCGACGCCAAGACCCGTCTCTTCCTCGCGGAAATGAACCGCATGACTAATATCCAGCACATTGTTTAAAAGGCCGTCTTCCCTCTGCAAGTTGGCTCGAAGATCCGGAGCAGCCAACCAGCCCTTCGGATTTTTTCTGGACACTGAAAAGCCACTCGCCTAATATCAATGCACGGCGATGGAGTTCCGCCTTAACCGCCCGCGCAAAGCTGTCTGATCAGCGCGGCGCTGATGACTCCTACCATTTCTTGAGTAGGAGTACGCTCATGTTGGAAAACATATTGTTTATTTCTGTGGGCGCTGTTTTGGGCGCACTAGCCCGCTACACCATCACGCATTTTTCATCGGAAACCTCGCATCACACAGGCTTTCCCGTTGGCACGCTGCTGGTGAATGTGATCGGCAGTTTCATTGTCGGCTGGGTGCTGACTTGGACGGTCGATCATTCCAACGATCGTTGGCGTCTGTTCGCCGCCACGGGATTCTGCGGGGCGTTCACCACGTTCTCAGCCTTCGCCTTCGAGAGCATGGCCTACTGGCGAGACGGAAAGATGATGTTGTTCGCCCTGAACGTAGCCGCGAACAATGCATTGTGTTGTATGGCGGTTGCCGCAGGCGTAGCCCTGCGATATCGCACAAAGTAGCAGCTACTTCTTATCCCCCGCGACCTCGGCTTTCATTTTCTCCACGGCGTTATTGAACATGGCGCCGTCAGCAGGAGTCTCGATGCGTCCCATCAGGATGGTGCGATTAGGCACATTCCGTCCGTAGAAGGCGCGAACACTGTCAGAGTCCGTACGCACCGCGGCACCGTTCAGGGTGATGCCGGCGAAAACTCCCCGCGCCCGCGAGTAAGTGAGCACTTGCGCGCGCATCTTCCAATCCGTCATGCCTTCTGCATGACGCCCGACGGGACCGGCGGCGACAGAAGCGTCCGCTCCCAGCTTGAATTTGCTGCTGAGCAACGCGCGCATACCGCGGTCGTTCATCACTACCATCACAAGGTCAACTGCTTGCCCCCCTATCTGCAATCCAAAACTGCCGCCTTCCAATGTAAAGAATGCCGGAGCGCTCCACTTTGCGGGCGCATCCGGTGTACGGCAGGTAGCGACACCGCGTCCATAAGCCGCGCCGACCACGAAACCGCCTTTGAGCATTGAAGGCACAACAGCAATGCACTTTGCCGAATTCAGTATCTCTTCCGGCACGCCTTTATCTGGCGCAGCCATGATCTCGTTTAGAACGGTGGCTGCCGAATCCAGGCGCTCGATCGTGTCTTGCTTTGAAGTTTTTGCGAATGTTGCGGATGATGAGGCGACTAACAGTGCGAGGGCTAGAAAT
Organism: Terriglobales bacterium; assembly: GCA_025935035.1. Classification (GTDB taxonomy): domain Bacteria; phylum Acidobacteriota; class Terriglobia; order Terriglobales; family Acidobacteriaceae; genus JAICLA01. The sequence goes on along the minus strand of JAICWB010000012.1, from coordinate 15,530 downwards.
CTCTTCATGTATGAAATCTCACTTTCATATCTAACGAAGGAAGACTACCAGAATCCCAGGCGCACGCGGTTCGCTCGAAAGGAAATGCGCATTACCAAAAAGATGCGGGGCTGAACCTGGCGACCCTCGTAACCAGTTTCAGCCCCGACTCCCACATTTGGTGGCTATTGCTAAAGAGTATGATGCGACTGCGCGTTCCTGCCAAGGTAACTGAAGTTCCTCAGAGGGCGTGTCCTTTGGTACTAGTCGCTAGCTGCCCGAATTCACGAGCGAATGTGTGATGGCGTGCACTGATAAAGCAATGCGGTTTTGCACTCCCACTTTGCGCATCAGCTTGGCCACATGGGCCTTCACTGTGCGCTCTTCAATAGCCAGCGCTGAACCGATCTCTTTATTAGACCGGCCCGCGACCAGAAGTTCGAGCACTTCCTTCTCACGGTCGGTAAATACCACGCGGCCCGCGGGGAAAATGCGTCCCGGCGAAGATGTAACACGCTCGATAAATATAGACAGCACCCTGCGCGGCGCCCACACCGAACCTTGGTTCACCATGCGGATAGCGGTGATGAATTCCTCCGCAGTAGCAGCTTCGTCCACGTAACCTTTCGCACCCGCGGCAACAGCCTTCAGAATGGTCTCATCGTCGGCGCCGCTTCCTGTCACGATGATTCTCAGGTCCGGCCGAGCCGCTTTCATCCCTGCCATCAGATCAAAAAGATTGTGTCCATTGCGGCTGCCTAGCAGAACCAGGTCCACATCAGTCTTGGTGCCCAACTCAGCCAGCGTATGAGACACAAGTTCCATGTCCGGTTCGGAATCAAATAGAGAACGGAATCCGATGAAACGCAAAGGATCGCTTTCCACCACCGCAACTCTTATCTTTGGTCTGATTTTCGCCGCTGCGCTCATCATTGGGGACCCTGTTACCGGTAAACTTTCTCCGGTAAGACCAGCATATCTGTATTGCTCGCGGGAGAAAAGCTGAATCAGGTAAGGTACAGTGTACGGATGGCCATGTACCTTAGAAATCAATGGTCGGAATTCTTGGCCAGAGTGGTATGCCGCCCCGGCAGCGCTGCCAGCGAGCGGCTGTCCCATCGTCCCAGTACGTAGCCCGCTCCAAAACCATCGCAGTATTTGCCTGGCCGCGCGTCTTGCCGGCAGCGCCACGCCGCCGATTCAGCGATCCCCGGCTGGTCAGAGATATTGTCCGCGTTGGCCAGTCCCTGACGATAACCGTCCGCCAGCCCAAGATCGAATTCAAAGGCCGGTATCGTCTTGCCTCTGGCGCTTGAATTTGAAGCGGTCAGATCAGACAACGCCAGCAGCGAGCGGCGGAACGTGTGGCCGGTGTAGCTGTCAGCGTAACCCGCGCGAAACCCACTCTCGAAGCCGAGCATATAGGACTTCTTTGTCCCGAATGAAGCTTGATAGCCTTTATCTTTTGGAAGCTTATGGTCAAGCGAAGGACTGCGGCGCAACTGGTAATCTTCGTCCCCAGCGTGAAAGCCTTCTTCGTACCCATGACGGTGTCCATGAGCGAACGCGGAGTTCTGGTAGATCGCATGGTCTGGGTCTTGCGTAAGGTGGTAATCCTGAATGGGTTGGCAGGCAGTGATGATGGGTAACATCATCGCGTAAACAACTAAAGAGGTTTTTAGGGCCCAGTTTGACGCCACGTTCGGTTTCCCAACAACAATATGTCAGATGGGAGTTGCTTCGGCAGAGATGTAAGCTGCTGGATGCGTCAGGCTGCGCCTAACAGGCCGGGTCTTTGAGGCCGTTCTGCTCAAATCCCCGGCGACGCAACCGGCAGGCGTCGCATTCGCCACAAGGCTTGCCCTTCAGGGGATCATAACAACTCACGGTCATGCCATAATCCACCCCAAGGTTCAGTCCCGCCGCAATGATCTCAGCCTTCGACAGTTGCATCAACGGCGTGTGGATGTGCATCTTTTGGCGGCCTTCCACCCCGGCCTTGGTGGCGAGATTCGCCAGCCGGGCAAACGCTTCCATGAATTCCGGACGGCAATCGGGATATCCGCTGTAATCCACCGCATTAGCTCCAATGAAGATGTCACTGGAACCCAGCACCTCAGCCCATGCCAGCGCGAATGATAGAAAAATCGTATTGCGCGCCGGAACATACGTTATCGGAATTCCCGGTTGCGGCGCATCGCCTTTCGGCACTTCAATATCGGCCGTGAGCGCTGAACCGCCAAAGATTCGAAGATCGATATCCACAAAGATGTGCTGCGCCACTGACATCTCTTTTGCAATCTTCGTCGCGGCCTCAATCTCCGTTTGATGGCGCTGTCCGTAGCGAAAAGTCATGGCATAGAGCGCAAATCCTTGTTGCTTGGCCATCGCGAGCACGGTCGTAGAGTCCAGTCCACCACTCAGAAGAACAACGGCGGGTTTTTGCGGAGAAGTCATTGATCAACCTTGTGCGGATCAACCTTGTGCGCTGGAGTCCGCCCGTCAGGAAATGGCGTGTATAGAGGATCGCCAATATTGATGATCATCCACTTTATCCAGCGCTCACCCCGAAGGAACGCATCGCCCACATTCGCGCCGTCATATAGCGCAGAAAAGATCACGTCTGGGCTGGGCAATCCTTGCAGATAAGGTTCCTCCACTGCTCCGGCAGTCACGGTGATGCCTTTCTTCAAAGCATTCGCCACCCAATTTTCGCCTTCGCGCGGCGACAACGCCGACGCGCTGTCCAAGTGAATGCCGATGGCTCCCACATTCCAGGTGAAGGCATCATTGTAGTGGCGTAGCGCATACCATCCGGCATAGAGCGCCGCATCATCGCAATGCAACGGCGCGGGTGCGGTGCCGAATTCCGCAAGGTGAGTATCTTCCAGAACTTCGAACCCGGCCTTAGTGGACGCATCCGCGGCGCGCTGCAACGCCCATTCGCCCATACCATAACCGGATTCCGGGATTGCCGAGATCGGTTCCTCATTGCGCCGGTCGATGCACACTTGCCCCTGCAATCCTTCAGCTTCTGCTTGGATAGCCTTATCCACTAAACTTTTAGCGGCACCGGCGGTGCTGCCATCCAGCCTCCACACCGAGTAGATCGTGTTTGCCTCTTTCCTGTCCCGATAGTCAGCGAATGGAACGTAACGGGGCGGCAAATCCTTGCCATGCACGATCAAGTTGTACGGATTAACTACACGCGCGTCCGGGCCATCTTCCCAGATGTCGGCAATGTACGAATCCATGGCCAAGCCGGAACCGTCCATCTCGTGTGCAATGACGTACGGCGTCTCATAAGACAGCACGATGTAAAGGATCTTCTTCTCGCCAACCCTCTTTAAGCATTTCTTGATCGGCGATCTCACTTCCTTGTCGAGGTCCGCCCGGGTCAAGTTCGTATAGTTCTGTGATTCGCGATCATCAATCTTCAGCTCGCAAAGATTGGGCTTGGGAATATTTCGCTTGGCCATGTAGTACTGCGCCACACTTTTCGAATCTTTCGTCCACGAGTTGTAGACCACAAGCACTCGATCGCGAAGCGGCACTCCATTTTGGGCTAGGGCAGCCGCGCTCAACAAAAGAGGTAACATGTACCGCAGCCGTGCCATCACGAAACATTAGAACATGCGGCCCATGAATGTAGCTCGCTCTCGAATAACAACGCATACGACCAATTCGCCGGATGAAGTGCAGCATACCTTCGATGAAAAATGAAACGAAAGCCATTGACCCTCGCGTCCGCATTGGACACACTCACCTGAAGGTCGCCGATATCGAACGCTCGCTGGCTTTTTATTGTGGCGTACTCGGATTCCACCTGACCCAGCGTTACGGCCCTTCCGCGGCCTTTATCGCTGCAGGTGACTATCATCACCACATCGGCCTAAATACATGGGAAAGCCTGGGTGGGGGTCCGCCGTCTCCCGGGACGACCGGCCTCTACCATCATGCCATCGTTTATCCCACTCGCCGTTCTCTGGCTGACGCCTTGCTACGCGTGTTGCACGCCAACATTCCGCTGGATGGCGCCAGCGATCATGGAGTCAGCCAGGCACTTTACATTCGCGATCCGGATGACAACGGGGTCGAACTTTATTGGGACCGGCCTCAAGAAGATTGGCCGCGCAGTGCCGACGGAGGTTTAGCGATGTTCACTCGTCCGCTCGATCTTCATGACCTCTTGCGCGAATTGCATATGCAAGAGACGCCCGAGGCTGAAGTGGATCCAGGAACCGGCCCCAAGGATTTAGGCTGAGGGAGCCGGCGTCGCCTATTGACCTGCTTCGCGGGAGACACGAAACAGCTGGCCGGCGACGGAAAGCGTGACCTTCTCCGGCAATGGCGTCTTCTCATGCGCCTTCACGAAAGTGCCGTTGGTGCTACCGGTGTCTTCAATAAAGAAATCTTCGCCGCGGTGATAGACCTTCGCGTGCGAGCGGCTCATCGAGGTATCCGCAAAGATGTGGGTCCCCTTCGTGCGGCCAAAAGTCGTATCGCCTTCGCCGAGCGGAAACCGGCGTCCGTCGCTCACTGAGACCAGTTCCGCGATGGGCTTCTGCAGTTTTGCCGAAACATCTTTTGTTGTCGTTGACGTAGAGGAAGCCATCTCCAACACAGCTGCATTGGCACGGAACTCTAGTATCTGGGCGCCCATCTTTACCACATCGCCTGTCTGCAATCGATATGGTCCCACCAAGCTGAAGAAGACGGGCGCTTGGTTGATGGGTTCAACGAACAACTGGCCCGAATCCACGCTTAGTCGCGCATGGCGCGGTTCCATGTTCTCATCATTAGGAAAAGCGAATTCGCACTCTACCCGGCCGATGATGGACGAAGCATTGCAGATGTTCAACTCGCGGCCAGGCCGTCCGTCAACCCGCACTTGCGTGAGCTTATAACTCACCGCCGGCGCAAACGACGGCACCGCGATCATGCTGTGCGAGCCCGCAGGAACTGTATCACCAACCTCGCGCCAGACGACCTCGTACAGGTCCCGCTCGTCCGCTTTGCCTTTGAGGGCAAACTTCCCCATCGGACGGATCTTGAAACGATCGTTGCCCTTAAGGGCGGCGAACAGCGTATCCGATATCAGTATCTGTTCAGGAGCTGCCGCACTCTCCACCCGCGAAGCCACGTTCACCACGTCGCCGAAGACGTCATTCGACTTCACGAGTCCCAGGCCATAATTGATACCGATGCGTACGGAGACGCGACGGGACTCGTCTTTGTCTTTGTTGTCGCCGTCTATGGCCTCTTGCATCTCGATGGAAGAAGCGATGGCTTCGAGCGGATCTTCGTACACGGCCATTACGGAATCGCCGATGGTCTTGATCACCCGCCCAGAATGCCGTTCTACCGCCTGGGAAAGCATGGTGGTAGAACGATGCACCATCATCAACCCGGCGGCGTCGCCATACTTTTCAAAGTACGACGTTGACCCCTTAAGGTCAGTGAACAGAATGCAGACATTGCGGCGCAGGCTCTCAAGCAGGGCCTTGCGGTCCATCTGCCCGGTCGGGCGGCTGAGTATCTGAGTTACATCGTCGTTCAGGGGGCCGGTAGAGTCGGTCATCGTCCGAGGAATTTCTCCAACGCCTCAATGTTTGTAGTGGCTGTGGCCGCGTACTTCTTCGCGCGCTCCACGTCTTTGTCGCGTACGGCTTGTTGAGCTTTGGCGATGTTGAGCCGCATGGCCGCTTGCTTCTCTGCCATGTCGCCACGCAGACCATATCCTGCGGCAGCTTGCTGACGCTGCAGATTCGCCAGGCCGGTATCGATCGAAGCCGCACGGCCAGTCAGTTGGTCAACATCGTTCTCAACTTCGTTGAGGGCGGCAGTATCGACCGCGGGGGCAGCCGGGGTAGCAGATGCCGTCGGCGGTTGCGCCGTCGCTGCAGAAGCCAGGGTCATCTGCTTCTTGGGCGTAGCATGCGCCGTCTTAGTTTCAGGAATCTGGCTTGCAGCCGTAACAGCAGGGACTTGGCTCCGCGTATCAGCGGCAGGCTGTGTCGGTGTGTCAGAGCTGGTTGGGGTCGGTTGTGCCCCTGCTTGCGGAGCTGGTTGCACCGGCGTTGCAGCCTCAGTCTTGACCGGAGCAGGCGAACCCGACGCCGACGCCTGCCGGAACTTCGGCAAGTAATATCCCGCTGCTGCAAGCACCACCAGCAGCACGAATGCTCCAAGCCCCATGTACAGTCCACGATTGCTGCTGGAACTTTGCACAACCGCCGGTGGCGGCGCGGTCGTCGGCAAACTCGTAGGCGGTTGCGGTTGACGCGCAGCAGCATCCAGCCTTGACGCGATCGGCATCGTCACCGGCATGGCGGAACGAGCGGTCGCCGCCGCGGCTGCGGATGGCACGGTCGTATCGTTCGAACCCTGCATCACAGTCTTTTCGTCGCGCACTTGCGAGCCTTGCACTACCGTCTTCTCTTCATTCAACGAACGCAACGTGTTCTTGATGGCATTGCGGAATGCATCCGCGGACTGGAAGCGCTGCTCCGGCGCCTTGGCAATCGACGTGAGGATGATGTCATTCACCAGCTTCGGCAATCCAGGATGCACATCGATCGGCGGACGCGGTGCTTGATTGATGTGCGCAGCCATGATGGAGAAATTGCTGTCGCCATGGAACGGTTTTTCGCCGGTCACCATCTCATAGAGAGAAATGCCAAGCGAATACAGGTCAGAACGCTCGTCCGTAGCTTCGCCTTTGATCTGCTCGGGGGACATGTAGCTCATCGAGCCCAGCGTCGATCCGGGTGCCGTCAACTTGCCGGATTCATCGTCTGTATGCGCAATACCAAAATCCATCAGCTTCACCACGCCATTTGATGTCAGCATCATGTTTGCCGGCTTGATGTCGCGATGAATGATCTTGTGCTGATGGGCGTAGCTCAGCGCGCTCAATATCTGGTCAAGATAGTTCAGCGCATCGGATACATTCAATGCGCCGCGATCGAGCACGGACGAAACCGACTGGCCCTCCACGTACTCCATGATCATCACAAGCTGATTGTCAATGGTCAGCGCCGTGTGCAGCGCGGCTATGTTCGGATGATTCAGGCCCGCCAGCACTTTGATCTCGCGCAGAAAACGCGCCGCGACTTCTTCGTGGCCTTCAAGGTCAGGCAGCAATACTTTCATCGCTTCAACGCGGTCGGTGAGCACGTTGCGCACCTTGTACACGCGGCCCATACCGCCCGCGCCAAGCACGCTCAAAATCTCATAGTCACCGATCCTGCGGGATGCGTCGCTCATAGATTGCTCCTGTTCTGAAGTGGTACTGGAAGGCGTGCCACACTTTGGGCCGCAAAAATTATCCTCTGCAAAACAAGGCGGGTCAAGACGGGAAAGGCCTGAAAATCAACAATTCACAGGTATTTTGCGTGCCTTAAGCACATTAACCCTGACTCGACCGTGATCCTGCGCTCGGGATACTTGCGCTGGATTTCGCGCTCAAGTTCAGTCACCTCTGGCGTGCCGTCTCGACCGCTCCACGAGACAACATCGTCGACCAGAACGACATGGTTGGGAATGCCATGGCGAAAGATGGAATCCAGCTCCGTCATCAACCGGTCCGTGGTCTTGTGCTCGCCCGCCCAGAGGAAGTATCCCGCGTCCAGCCAGAAAAGGGCAGGTTCGGTGAGCGTTGCCAGAGTCTGTTGCACCATCAATTCGCTGCTGCCTTGGAGTACTTCAATGTGGGGCGAGTTCTTGAATTTGCGCTTCGCCGCAGCGGCCAGCCCAGAATCGAATTCAATCGAGACGATGCGGGCGAAGTCATTCTTGAGTCCGCTGACCATTTCCCCGTAATAAGTACCGGTCTCGATCAGTGTCCTGAGTTCGTATTGCCTGCCGAAGCGCAACACCGTCTTCTGTTTCATGATGTGCGGGATTCGCGTGGGCTTGCCGCGCAGCAGCCAGTACCAATAATCGGGATAGTGGCCCAGCGCTTTGTATGCCGGATAAAGCGAGCTCTTCTTTAACAGCCGCCGCAATGACCTCACTTCGCGGCTCCAACCACTCGTTGCTTCGTTCGCGACAGCTCCCAGGCCTTCGAATACTTCCAACTCATATACACCGAGTGATAGAGATGAAAGAGCATCCCTTCGCGGCCGTCGAGAAATCCGCCACGGAAAACATAGTTGTAGATAAATCGGACCACCGGCGAGATCACGATGTTCAATACGCTGAATCCTGATTTGCCCTTCGCATAGTTGATCTCGGCGCCCAATGACGAATACCGGTTCATGTGCTCAATGAACAAGGTGAGGCTCGGATACGCGTGGTGCAGCATGTCTCCTAGAAGCAGGCCTATCTTGCCTTCTCCCGCCATCTCTTCGTGCACCGCTCTCTCTTTGAACAGAGCAGTTCCCTGCTTGAAGAACCGCAACTTCGAGTCAGGATATCCGCCTCCCCAGCGGATCCACCGTCCCATAAAGTAGTTTCGCCGCCGGATAAAGTATCCATCGCAGGCGTCGGCGGACTTCGCCACATCTTGCAATTCTTTGGTAAGGGCGGGCGTGATCTCCTCGTCCGCATCCAAGCTCAGCACCCAGTCTCCGTTGCATTTCTCGATAGAAGAATTCTTCTGCAATGAAAAACCCTTCCACGGTTCCACAAAGATCTTTGCGCCATATTCCCGCGCGATCGCCAGAGTGCCGTCAGTTGAGCCGGAATCTACCAGCACGATCTCATCCGCCCACTTCACGCTCTCCAGCGTGCGGCGTATGTTCTGCTCCTCATCTTTTGTGATCAGTGAAACAGATATGCTCATCGATTAGCTTTGATTGCGTCTCAAAGATGCTATCGCAACCGCCATGCGATTCGCTGCGGAAAGTGCGCAGTATCCATTTAAGATAACCACGTGAGTCTATTCGGCCTATTCAAGAAGGAAAAAGGCGAGCACAAGATCGTGCGCCAGTATCAAGAGCGCGGCGGCGACAAGCTCCAACCTGAATATCACCGCGCCACGCCCGAGTGTCCCCACCCGGAGCGTTGGCACATGTATGACGGCATGACCGCCGAGGTCGAAGTCCTCGAATTCCTTCGCTGCCTGATTACCACCCTAAAGCCTACACTCGTGGTCGAGACTGGCACGTTCATGGGCGTGAGCACCGTATGGATGGCCGAGGGTATGAACCAGAACGGATTCGGCAAGATCATCACTTGCGAGTTCGACCCCAAAGTCTTCGCGACGGCCAGGGCACGCATCCAAGCTTCGGGATTCGGCCATTGGGTGGAATATCGCAACGAGTCCAGCCTCGACATGAAGATCGATGGTCAGATCGACATCCTCTTCACTGACAGCGACCTCGGCGTTCGGGAATCAGAGGTGCGCAAATTCCTGCCGCAGATGAATCCAAACGGCATCATCTTGATGCATGATGCGAGTTCTCACCTCAAGACCGTGCGTGAAGCAGCGAAAAAACTGGAATCCGAAGGGTTGATTTCAGTTGTTCTCTTGCCTACTCCGCGCGGCTTGGTGATGGCGCAGAAGCATCAAGGCAGGAGCTAGGCCGTCTTATCGGCTAGATCACTTCACTCGCGTATCGGCCGCCCACAAGTGTTGTGCGGCATAAGCGCGCCATGGCCGCCATGCTTCAGAACGGAGGAGCAGGTCTTTCGGCGTGGGACGCGTGCCGTCAATCGCCTCGGCGGCGCGAAGCAGCCCTACATCCGATGCTGGAAACGCATCGGCCTCACGCAATGCGCGCAGCGCGATGTATTGGGCCGTCCACTCCCCTACCCCAGGCACTGACCGTAAACGCTGGATCGCTTCTTCGACTGTTCCGAGGGGATGGAAGAGGTTTGCGTCGCCTGATGCAGCTTGCGCTAAAGCTCTCAGAGTTTCTTTGCGCGCTCCCGGCATACCCAAGTGACTCAGATCTGCGGCGGCGATTGACTTCGCGTCGGGAAAAAGCAGACGCAGACCAGGATGAGTCGCAGAAACTTCTTTCGGTGCGCTTCGCCCATGACGTAGTGCGAGTTCTCCAGCCAAACGACGCGCAGCCGCCACGGTTACCTGCTGTCCCAGTACCGCCCTTACAGCCAGTTCGAAACCGTCCCACCCGCCCGGTGCTCGCAAGCCCGGGCGCTGTCTGACTAATGGCGCAAGGCGCGGGTCACTAGACAGGTGTTCACTGATGGTCTCAATGTCAGCGCCAAGATCGAACACGCGTCGCACCCGCGAGACGATCGCCGGCAGATACCTCACGTCGGGGAGCCGCATCGTGACGAGCAAGCTGTGGCGCTCTGGAAGATGTGAGACTTCGACGGAACCAGCAACCTTGCCCACGCTTACTGTTCGTAAGTATCTGCCGTCTTCCACCACTTCCACGCCTTCGATCGCGCGGGCCCGCAAATATCTGAGCATCGAATCCCAATCGTAGGGCGGCCGATAACGCAGTCGTAGCGTCACTCCGGCATCGCCGTCTGGCAGTGAAGACTTCCTGTGTCTCAATGCATTCGGCGGACGATGAAATAACGTTTTGAATATCTCGTTGAATCTCCGGACGCTGCCGAATCCTGAAGCAAGGGCCACGTCGGCCATGGGCATTCGTGTCTCGTGGATCAGGTGCTTCGCAAAAAGCACCCGGCGCGTCTGCGCTACCGAAACAGGGGAAGCACCCAAATGCTGCATGAACAACCGGCGAAGTTGCCGTCCACCAATACCCAATCGCGCGGCCAACGCTTCAACATCTTCTTCGCCATCGAGCATACCTTCATTGATTAGCGCGAGCGCCCGCGAGACTGTATTTGAAGTCCCACGCCAAGACGCCAGATCAGGTGCGGTTTCAGGACGGCACCGCAAGCACGGACGAAACCCCGCCTCATGCGCGGCCGCCGCCGAGCCGAAATATCGGCAGTTCTCGAACTTCGGGCTACGCGCCGGACAGATCGGCCGGCAGTAGACTCCGGTGGATGTCACACCGACATAGATAAGCCCGTCAAATCGCGCGTCGCGACTGCGGAACACGCGGTAACAGGCTTCCCGATCTGGCAGTTCCATGCCCAGAGTCTCTCATGCCAAACGCTCAGACATAGCGGTTTTCGGACACGATGACTTTCGACCCTTTGCTGTCTCAGATACAGGCTTATGCCGCCATGGGTCGCGCCATTGCAAGTAGTACACTATCTCTTCACGAGGAGCCTCTATGGACACTGCAGCAACCCGCGCCAAGATCAATGACATGAAAGAAAAAGCCTCCGACCTGCTGGACCAGGCCTCAGAATTCGGCGAGCGCTTTAATCGTACCGCCGAAGACGTAATGCGCCAGTCGCGCCGCGCCATCGGCCGCATGCAGGAGTCTGCCGAAGACACCATTGCAGATACGCGCCAGAACATTCGCCGTAAGCCGTTCGAGTCCGTCGCGATTGCCGCTGCCATTGGCGCGGGAGTAGGCGTCCTACTGGGATATCTACTTGGCTCCCGCGACCGCGACTAAGTCACACCGCATCCAATGTTGAATAGGACATTGGAGGAATCATGGCGAAACCAGATCGCATCGACAACGAGCGCGCCTCAGACTCTGCCGGCCAATCGGGCGACACACAAGGCATCCGCAAAAAACCCGGCGCCGATTCTGAAAGCGTGGAGGAATTGCTTGAAGAAGGCAACGCGTTTGAAGCCGGGATCGTCCGGGGAGTCGAACGCGCCGACGGTGAACAAGGCGGCGAAGTAGTGACTCACCAGCTTAATGAGGATGACGTTCCCGCCGAGTACGATGATCGCGATCGCAAGGCCAGTTGACTCCGCGCGAATCACCTACGGCACAGCCGGTTGGGATTAAACGCAAACGCTCGTGGAAGTGACACTCGGACAATTCTGCGATACTACCGCCTCACCATCAGTAATGGGCGTGTTGCATAGCCCCGCCATTCCATCTGGAGATGCTCTTGTACTCACGCACGGCGCAGGCGGCGATCACAGAGCACCGCTGCTGGTAGCTGTCGCCGAGAAGCTTGCCGGATCCGGCATCGCAGTCCTGCGCTGTGATCTTCCCTTTCGGCAGCAACGACCGTCGGGACCTCCACGCGGAACCGGTTCTGAAGACCGCACCGGATTGAAACGCGCTCTCGAACTCTTGCGCGCAACGGGCTCCAAGCGCGTCTTTATCGGTGGCCAATCTTATGGCGGACGTCAGGCTTCCATGCTGGTGGCGGATGAGCCAGAAGTCGCCGATGGCCTTCTGTTGCTCTCTTATCCGCTCCACGCGCCTGGCCGGCCTGACCAGCTTCGCATCAAACACCTGCCTAACATTCGTATTCCTGCCCTTTTCGTCAGCGGCACCAAAGACCCGTTCGGCACGCCGGAAGAACTGAACGCCGCCGTCGCCCTCATTCCATCCCGCACTTCATTCATCGCCATTGACGGCGCCGGACACGATCTCGGCTACGGCAAGCGCGCGAGCAAGAAATTTCAAAGTGTTCCCGCCCAGATCGCTGACGCCTTCCTAAAGCTCTTCAGTTGATTCGTTCGCAGGACGCGGTAACGCGATTACTTGCATCCTCACATTCCCTTGCAGTTAACCTCGAAGTCTCGTCCATTACAATCGTTTGTCCACTAGATGAAGCCGGCAGACGGAACATCCATTAGCCACGAATCGCGTCTTTCCTCACTACTCAGCGGAGAGCGTTTTTTTCTTTTCCTCGCCATTGTCATCGGCGCATTCTCGGGTCTCGCGGTGGTGCTCTTCCGGATCTTCATCGACTGGACGATACGCGTCTTCATCGGTTATCCGCCTGCCAGTCATCAGCTTCGGGTGATCTTTGTCCCTGCCGCCGTCAGCTTGGTGATTGCCGCGCTGGTGATACATGTTTTCCCGCGTGCTCGTGGCAGCGGCGTGAATCAAACCAAGGCCGCACTCTACATCTATGACGGCTACATCTCGTTGCGTACCGCGATCGGAAAATTCCTCACCGCCGGTCTCGCCATCGGCGCGGGACATTCACTCGGACCCGAAGACCCTTCACTTCAGATCGGTGCCTCGCTCGCGTCGTTCATCGGGCGCAAGCTGCATCTCCAACGCGACCGCCTGCGCCTGATCGCGCCGATTGGCGCCGCTGCCGGCCTAGCCGCAGCGTTCAATGCACCGATTTCGGCCGTGCTCTTCGTCATCGAAGAGATCGTCGGACGCTGGAGTACGGGTGTTTTCGGCGCGGTGGTGCTTGCGGCTGTATCCAGCGTGGTCGTCACACGTTCCTTCCTCGGCTCTGAGCCCCTCTTTCACATCCCGGATATGCAACCGGCGCGACTCGGTGAACTGGTTGCCTATGCGGTGCTCGGTATCATTGGTGGGATCGTTTCCGTGTTGTTCGCGCGTGCCATTGGAATATCACGCGCATACCTGAAATCACTGCCTCGCTGGACGCAGTATTTGCAGCCAGCCATTGCCGGCGCTCTGGTCGGCGCCATCGGCTACTTCGGATTGCCCCACGTTATGGGGCCCGGCTACCGCACCATTGACGCTGTGCTCAAAGACAATTTCACTTGGCAACTGCTTCTGCTGCTCACAATAGCCAAGCTCGCGGCTACCACCATCTCATTCACCAGTGGCACTCCCGGCGGCATGTTCGCACCTACATTGTTCATTGGCGCCACACTCGGCGCTGCCGTTGGTGCATTCGAACGTGTCTATTTTCCGCACCTCACCGGGCCGATTGCCGTCTATGCATTCGTGGGCATGGGCGTCTTGTTCGCCGGATTCCTGCGCGCCCCCATGACTTCCGTATTTATGGTGCTCGAGGTCAGCGGCGATTACAGCATCATTGTCCCTGTCATGGTCGCGAACACGCTCGCTTACCTCATCTCACGAAAACTTCAACCCGTCCCCATCTTCGACCTGTTGTCGCGCCAGGACGGCGTCGAGCTGCCTTCGATGGAGGAACAACGCGAACAAGAAGTGCTGCGTATCGAAGACGCGATGCAGCCTCCACCGGCGCTGATCCTCTTAGGTACACAGACAGTGGATTCGGCGATCGCGCAAGTAGAACATTCAGGAGACAAGATCTTCCTGGTCACCCAAGATCCTACCGGCTGGACGTACATCGACCGCGAACGATTAAAGCAAATGTCGGTCGAGGGAAAAGGCAATGCCGTGCTCGGCCCACTAATCGCCGGGCCTAGCATGCCCCGCCTCTACCCTGACCAGCGCATCGAATCGGCTCTTCGCTATGCCCACGAGTGGCAACTTTTGACAGTCGTTCATCGCGCCGATGCTAAACAACTGGTGGGAGTCATCGCCCTCGAGGACATTCTGACGCATTTTTCTGGCGGATAAGTACGCAGATCAGTGATTCCTCTTCTAGTCATATAAAAAAGGCCGCCCCGAAGAGCGGCTTTTTCTGTGAGTAACGCTTGCTTAGCCAAGAATCTTGCGGCGAACAGCGCCACCGAGACCCAGCAACGAAGTGCCAAGCAGGAAGATTGAAGACGGTTCCGGAGTGGCGACTTGATCCAATGTCGTGTCACCCATGCGAACCACGAACTGAGAGGTTTGAACCGCAGTCAGATTGACTGGCCCGGTTCCCAAGGCGGAGATCTGTGCCAGGGTGAGGGTGTCACTCCAGTTTACAGTCCCGTTATAGCAGGCCGTGAATTCAACGCACTGGGCCACGAGAATGTTTCCAAGGTAGACGTCCGTACCGGCAGAACTTGAAACTGTGGAGTTTCCAAAAGATCCGCTTATGGTGATGCTGGTATCGCCCGGATCGATAGTGAACGTGCCCACTGTATACGTTGGGAACGGACCGGGATCATTGACCTGTGAAGTGCCATTGAATTGGCCGATGGTTTGGATGTCGTCGGCGTGGGCGAAGGAAATTGCGCCTACGCAAAACATCAAGAGAAGAAAGAGTGTGCTGATTCTAGATTTCAAGTGGTGCCTCCATGCGTCGTAAGCTGCAATTACCGGGGCCCTGAGGAGATTTGCTCTTACTGAATGCATGTCTGCTTCCAAAACGTAACCTATTGATAAGCCTATTAGTTATCTGGACTATCGCATTCCGATATGCAAGCTCTTGCACTTTTGGTGCAGTTGTTAGCGCGTTGGTTCACTGAGTATTGTTGGCGTCCCCGACGGGATTCGAACCCGTGTTATCGCCGTGAAAGGGCGGTGTCCTAGGCCGGGCTAGACGACGGGGACGCTGATGGAACCGGCTGTCAGCTCTCAGCTTTAGGCCAAAATCTGCCCAATTGCTTTCCGCGTCTGCGGCGAGAGTGAATCGCTCTGCCAAGGCTGGCAGAACTGCTTCTTTTATTGTAGCAAATCAATCTGGGATTCGCCCCGCCGCCGATCATTGACGAGCCAATAGCTGACAGCCGATAGCGGGTTTCTACGCCAGCGCGCTCTCTTCGTTCTCATGGAATTCAAAAACTTTATCCAAACGTGTCACATGGAACGCCTGTCGAACGGTGTTGTTTGCTCCCACCACTTTCAGCGTGCCGCCGTTCGCTTTAATGGCGGAGTGCGCGCGAATCATGGTGCCGATGCCCGAAGAATCCACCATCGTCACTTTTGTAAGATTGATCACCAGCG
>JAICWB010000058.1 GCA_025935035.1 Terriglobales bacterium | reverse complement strand
GAAAGATAGATGAACGGCTTAGTCGCGACCTTCGCCGATTTCAAAAACAATGCGGCAGCTTCTTTTCGTGTATAGGCCGCGCCTTTTCCCGCGAATGACTGCGCGCCTTCCACAAACTTCATGTCGATAGGCACTTCCACTTTCATCACGTCAACGCCGTAACGTTCTTTAGTGAACTCTTCCATGCTGCGCGTCACGATCTCCGGCTTGCGCTTAGCGTACTCCAAAGATTTTTCGTCGCCACCTTTTTCGTCATAGCCGACGAATTCGAGGAAGTAGGGAATGTCGTTGCCGCGGCATTCGTCGCCGATGCGTTCCACCCACGCGTGCTTTTCGTCATTGATCTTCTTGTCGTCAAAGGGCGTGTAGTAGATGAGAACTTTCACGCAATCCGCGCCGGCTTCCTTCAGGCGGCGCGCGGACCAATCATTCAGCAGGTCAGGGATGCGGCCGGGGCGCGTGTTGTCATAGCCGGTTTTTTCGTACGCGAGCAGCAGGCCTGAACCCTTTTGGCGTTTCTTCGAAGCCGGTAGCCCCCACTCCGGATCGAGCAAGATTGCGCTGGCGTGTTGCGTCAACACTTCCGTGACAATGGATTTGAACTCCTCCATCATGGCGTCAGTCACTTCGCCGCCTTTTTCCTTTTGCAACGATTTCCGCAGCGAGCCGCGCTGGTCCATGGCGGCGGCGGCGATCACGCCACGCTGGTTTGAGACAGCCTTCATACCGGCAAGTTTTCCGGGTGTGAGTTTCATAGGTTTCTCCAGAATTGGTGGATGCGACTAGTGATTCTACTATGGGGGTTTGGCTTTATCGCGAAAGGCGGTCTCAACGCGGAGGCGCAGAGACGCGGAGCAAAGGCAATAACCCCGATCTAAAGACTTTCTCAGCTTCTCCGCGACTCTGCGTTGAATCAGCTTTTCAGAATTGTCCTCTGCATGCTAATCAGTTCCTCGCAGCCTTTTCTGGCGAAGTTCATTAACTGCGCGAGCTGCGTTTCATCGAACGCTTCTTTCTCGGCAGTCGCTTGCAGTTCCACGAACTTGCCGGCGCCCGTCATCACAAAGTTCATATCCACTTCAGCACGGGAATCTTCTTCATAGGGCAGATCGAGGACGACTCGCCCATCAACGATGCCCACACTCGTGGCCGCAACAAAATCGCGAAGCGGTGAGGCTTTTAGAGTCTTCGCCGCAACCAGTCGGTTGACCGCCAATCCCAATGCCACATACGCTCCGGTGATGGATGCCGTCCGCGTGCCGCCGTCGGCCTGGATCACGTCGCAATCGAGCGTGATGGTGCGCTCGCCGATCTTGGTGAGGTCAGTCACCGCGCGCAGAGACCGTCCAATCAAGCGCTGGATCTCATGCGTCCTTCCGCCGATGCGTCCTTTGCTGGATTCGCGCGGCGTGCGTGTAAGTGTTGAGCGCGGGATCATGGCATACTCGCTGGTGATCCAGCCTTTGCCGCTGTTGCGCAGGAATGGCGGCACGGTCTCTTCGATGGATGCCGTGCAGATGACTTTCGTATGGCCAACTTCGATAAGCACCGAGCCTTCAGCCATGGCGATGTAGTTGGGAGTGATTTTGACCGGACGCATCTGGTCCGGCGCGCGGTTGTCAGAACGTGGCATAGGGATTGATTGTACGGGAAGAACCAAAACCTTCGGCCGCGGACCAACGATGGTGAACGCCGCTAATCAAAGTCAAACCTTCGAACGCGGATCAAGACGGACAAAAGAAAGATAAACGCGGATAAAAAGCTTTAGGCCTTAAGATTCGATGTCTACGTGCGCGACGTCGGTGATCTTCCACCCCATGAACTTTTCACCAGCCTTGCGGAATTTCTCGACCGAATCAGTGGCGAAGAACTTTACCGATGGTTCGCCGGATGGATCGAGCGCGCCTAGTCTCTGCGCCATCGCGTTGGCTGTGGCTTCTGCAGAATCCACGATAGTCACGCGCTCAGGCACAACACGCCTTAACAATGGCTTCAGTAGTGGATAGTGGGTGCATCCGAGCACCAAGGCGTCGGCGTCTGCGAATTCGCCGGCAAAAATCTCGTCGAGGTAGATATGCGCCACGCGCTCGGTGACCTCATGCTCGATCCAGCCTTCCTCCACAAGCGGCACAAACAGTGGACACGGTTTTTCGCGTGCCTCAATTCCGCGCGCAGCTAAAGCCTTCTGATAGGCATGGCTATTACAGGTCCCCTCAGTGGCGATGACAACGGCTTTCCTGGTTTTGCTCGCGGTCGACGCAATTTCCGCCCCCGGCTCGATCACGCCTAGCGCCGGTACCCTTACCGCCGAGGCGATTCGGTCAAACGCCAGCGCCGTGGCTGTGTTGCAAGCGATAACCAGATGTTGCGCGCCCTGCTTCACAAGGAATTCCGCCGCGGAGATGGCATACTTCGCCACTGTCTCCACGGATTTCGAGCCATAAGGCAAGCGCGCCGTATCGCCGAAGTACAGATAATCAGCTTGCGGAACTTGCCGTAGCAATTCGCGTAGCACGGTCAAACCGCCTACGCCTGAATCGAAAACTCCTATTACCGGCCGTGAAGTGGCTGTCATTGTGCCTGCAACTGCCCCACCAGTTGGTGCACGGCGGAGACGTCATAGATCATGCTAAGGTCGGCGTGTCCGGCGAGTGTTTCCCGCTCTTTCCCATCCACAAGGAATTTCACGCGCTTGATTGCAGTCACGTTCAGCGCAAGCGATTCCACCATGGATGCGATCGTCATCTCTTCCACCATCACGCCGGAACGGTGTCCGTCGGCGAATGCCGAGTTCAGATCGACTACACACAGTCCTCCTTCTACCATGAACACGTCTTTCACTCCCGCGCCCTCCGCCAGCGGATGGGGAGATGGCTTCTGCGCGTATTCTGCGATCAACGCACGCATAACCTGCTTCGTTCGCGCCACCGGTTCTTGTGACAAGGTCATGCTAGTGGTCTTGCCCTTCAGCACACCGTCATCGTCATAGGCGATCATCAGTTGCACTTTCTCCGCCGGCCCGGCGACTGGTGGTGAAAGCGGGGTCGCATTCGCGTCGGCAGCCTCGCGGCGGTCTTCGCGTTGTTTCAGCCGGTTCATGTAAATGCCCCCGGCCAGCACGCCGATCAGCAGCAGGAAGATGGTGATCTGTATCGGACGCGAGATCATCTGCGCTCCTCCAGCTTACCGCGCACATTGGCGATGGCGGCTGCTGCGGCGACTGCGATGGATTGTTGGTACTTCGGCGCGCCAAGGGAATCGATCTTTGAATCGGTTTGCGGAGTCGCGACCTCGATCGCCACTGCGGGGGCGGCGATGCTGTTCAGTGGCAATAACGGCGCCGCCGCGCTAGCCGAGGTGATATTGGCGCTGCCTAGCTCGGCGACGAGTGACGTTGCCAATGTTTGGCTGCGAGCAAGGTATCCGGCCTGCGCATTGTCCCAGGGGACGAACGGGCCACGGGGCTTCGCATTTTTTTCAACTGGCTCTGCCGGCAGCAACGAGGTGTAGACTCTCACCCCCGAACCCGGCATTCCCGCGTGAATGCTGATGTAGATACCGGCGCGACGGGCATTCGTTGCTACCGCGCGTTGATCATAGGTCAGCGTAGCGTCATTGTCGCGCAGTAATAAGGCGGTTATTCCCCGGTTATTCAGTTCTGTTCGCAACTTCCGCGCAAGGGACAGCGTGATGTCTTTTTCCAGTAATTTGTCGCTGAAGCGCGCGCCGGGCTCATCGCCACCATGACTGGGATCGATCATCACGAAGAAAGGAACAGATGCAGAGGTGGGAGCGTTTTTCTGTTGTAGCTGCGGTAATTGGGGCTGCGGTGTTGTAACAGGCGCCGTGGGACGTTGCGGTGTCGCGGTGACCGGCGGGGCGACCGTGGACGTCGCAGTTGGTGCAGCACTGTTTGCGGCAGCAACCTGAGGTGCAGCAGTGATTGAAATGCTCTTGCCGCCATCAGTCAGATTTGCGGCTAAGGGGGCATTGCCAGTGATTACGACTTCGGCTATGCCATTCTGCTCAATGAATTTTGCTTGCGTGAAAAGCTTGTCGGTATAGGCGATCGAGTCTGCCCAAAACGTGACGGGGTCCTTGGTGAATAACAGGTGAACCCTGTTGCCTTCCGTCGTGACGGCCGGGGAAACTACGGCGGGAAAGCTGATGACCAGATTTTCGCCGGGTTTTTTCACTTCGAGGTTAACGCGCTCGCCGGCGTCACCCACAAACAACCGCCGTCCGGCCGCATGCAAATCCGCTTTAAATCCGAATCTCTCCAGCAGCCCTGGCATGGCCCGTACCGGCACCAATAACCGGCCGTGATCTAAAACCGCTTTAGCAGGAATCAAGAGCTGTACGGTTCCCACACGCGACAACTTCTTGCCCTGGGTGAATTCGCCTTCCTTATCGTTCAGGCGAAAATGAAACGTGCCGAGGGCCGCATGCTGCTCAAATTTTCCCAGGGGGCTGAGCAGGTCTGCCAAGCTCGCATACTCCTGCTTATCTACATCACTGATGGCTAGTTCATAAGCTTTGCCCGGCGCATACACTGTCAGCTTTTTGTCTTCAGCGGAGTGTAGAAGGGGCAGCGCAAACGCGAGTACCAGCGCGACGGCAGCTACTTGCCATGGCATAAGCTGGGTCCGAAGCGGCCGAGAGTGGGAATTTCGCAACATTTGAGCGGTGATTCGTTCTGATTCTAGCAAGCGGCATACTAAGACGCCCTAGGCTGTCACCCAAGTCTGTTTGGCAGCATCTAATAGTTCAGAGTTGCCGGTTGCTTTCAGGTGCGTGTGCTAACATCGGCTTTATCTAAGGACTTAACCTTGTTCCCCCGGACCCAAATGAATTGGGCTTGGCCGCTCCTTCTCTTGCTGATGCTGGCAGCGATGGGAACGCTTGCGTCCGCGCAGGATGAGCCGGTGCACATTGAACCGCGCAAGTCTGAGGCGCCCAAACCAGATCCCAACAAACCGGAGATCAAAGAAGATCCCAGTCTCAAGACCTATACCAAGCCCGTTAAAGTCGATGTGGACTTGGTGCTTGTCAACGTTACCGTGACCGACCCTATGAACCGCCTCGTCACCGGTCTGGAAAAAGACAATTTTGCGCTTTCAGAGCAGAACGCGCCGCAGGTGATCAAGTATTTCTCCAGTGAAGATGAGCCCATATCCCTGGGCGTTATCTTTGACGTAAGCGGCAGCATGAGCAACAAGATCGACAAATCACGCGATGCCATTGTCGAGTTCTTTAAGACAGCGAACCCGCAAGACGAATTCTTCCTCATCACTTTTTCTGAAAAGCCTGAGCTTCTCTCGGATTTCACCAATTCCATCGAGGATATTCAGGGAAAGCTTGTCTATGCCATCCCTAAAGGGAGAACCTCACTTCTCGATGCCATTTACATGGGCATGGACAAGATGCACGAAGCCAAGCACAACAAGAAGGCCCTGCTCATCATCTCTGACGGCGGCGACAATCGCAGCCGGTACACCGATTCTGAGATCAAGTCGCTGGTGAAAGAGGCGGATGTCGAGATATACGCCATTGGCATTTATGACAATCTCAACAGCACGCCGGAGGAAACCCGCGGGCCGTATCTCCTGAATGAGATCACCGAATCCACCGGCGGAAGGACTTTTCCTATCAATGACGTAAGCGAGCTGGGCGACGTAGCTACAAAGATTGGCGTGGAGCTACGCAACCAATATGTGCTCGGATACCGTCCAACTAACAAGGCACGGGACGGAAAGTGGCGTAAGTTGAAGGTCAAGCTTAACGCTCCCAAAGGCCTGCCACCTCTTAATGTTCATGCAAAAACGGGATATTATGCACCCCAGCAGTAAGAATTTATTGCTAGCCGCCTTATTTTGTGCACTTTGCGCTACTCTCACTTGGGCACAAGCGCCGCAGCAAAAATCACAGTCGCCAGTACAGCCGGCCGCGCAGAACCCAGCCGCTCAAAGCAATGCTCAACAGAATGACCAGTTAGAGCCGGTTCAGGATTTGACGCCGCCGTCTGATGCGGAAGCGGCCCGCTTGGCCACGCCACCGGCTCAGCCGCCCAATCAGCCTAGCGATACGACCGCAGTCAACGTCCCTCAGCCGAAAAAAGAGGGCAAGGACCAGTTCCTTTTCAAGAAAGACGTAGAAGAAGTCTTGCTCTACGCCACTGTCGTGGATCCACACAATCGTCTGGTAACGAATCTCGACAAGAACGCCTTTGCTGTCTACGAAGATGGGCAGCCGCAGCAGATAACGTCGTTCCATCGCGATGACGTGCCCGTCTCGCTGGGCATCGTGATAGACAATTCCGGTTCCATGCGTGACAAGCGTCCGAAGGTCAACCAAGCTGCGCTCAACCTTGTGCGCGCAAGTAATCCCAACGATGAAGTTTTCATCGTCAACTTCAACGAAGATGCCATCCTAGATCAAGACTTCACCTCGAACATCGATTTGATGAAGGAAGCGCTGGACCACATCGATTCTCGTGGTGGCACCGCGATGTATGACGCTGTGGTGGCATCGGCTGATCAGCTCAGCAAAGGCGCCAAGCGGGAGAAGAAAGTCCTTCTCGTGGTGACAGACGGCGAAGACAATGAAAGCCGCGTCAGTCTTGAAGATGCGGTTCGTCGTGTGCAGGCTGACAACGGTCCGACGGTCTATACCATTGGCATTTTAGGTGACGACAAAGAGGCCAAGCGCGCGCATCGCGCACTAGAACGGCTTGCTACTGAGACAGGCGGCGTCGCATATTTCCCCAAAGACCTCAGTCAGGTGGATGAGATCTCCCGCGCCGTGGCGCATGACATCCGCAACCAGTACACACTGGGATACAAGCCTTCGCGTCCGCAATCGGAAGGCGGATTCCGCAACGTGAAAGTGGAAGCGCACGATGGCCGCGCTAAACTTCAGGTACGCACCCGCAGCGGTTACTTCGCCGGACAGAAGCGCGCAGATAACCAAGGCGCTCCGGCACCTCCCGCGGAAGCGATGAAGCACTAAACCAAAAGCCTTCCAACACAAAGATCACGAAGTTCACGAAGGACACTGAGATTTAAGATTTTACTCTCCAGTGTCCTTTCTGTCCTTTCTGTTCTTGGTGTCCTTCGTGTTGAAAAGCTTTTGATTTTGGTTTTGATTCCGCTAATGCGTGATATCGTTTTCAACCGAGGCCCATGGCGAAAAACTTTGACGACCTCTCTGAGCGCGAGATCCTGGCGCTAGCCATCTCGTTGGAAGAAGAGCATGGCCGCATCTTTGCCGATTTCGCTGACGGCCTTCGCGAAACCTATCCCGACACCTCCAAAATATTCGAAGAGATGCATGCGGAAGAGTCAGAACACCGCAATGTTTTGATCGAGACCTACCGCACCCGCTTTGGCGAACACATCCCTCTGATCCGAAGGCAGGACGTTCGAGGGTTTATCCAGCACAAGCCCATCTGGCTGGTGCGTCCTCTGGGAATTGACGCCGTACGCAAAGTGGCAGAAGAAATGGAAGCAGAGACTCTCCGCTTCTACGAACGCGCCACGCAGCGCGTGACGGATGCTTCCACACGTAAACTCCTGGGCGACCTCGCAGACGCAGAGCGCAAGCACGCGCAAACGGCTGAATCGCTCGAAAGCAGCCTCACTCCCGACGTAAAGAACGCTGAGAAAGACGCGCAACGCCGCACCTTCCTGCTGCAAGTGGTACAGCCCGGGCTTGCAGGCTTGATGGATGGGTCCGTTTCGACGCTCGCTCCGCTCTTCGCCGCAGCTTTCGCTACACGCAATACACACGACGCATTCCTGGTCGGGCTCGCCGCGTCGGTGGGTGCTGGCATCTCCATGGGTTTCGCCGAGGCGCTTTCTGACGACGGTTCTCTCACGGGTCGCGGAAATCCTCTAGCACGCGGGGCCATCTGTGGCTTGATGACTGCAGCCGGCGGCTTGGGCCACACGCTCCCTTTCCTGCTCACGGATTTCAAACAAGCAATGATTGCTGCTGTGATCGTGGTAGCAGCGGAACTAGGAATCATCAGTTTCATCCGCTACAAATACATGGACACTCCTTTTCTCTCAGCCGCGTTCCAAGTGGTGGTAGGCGGCGTCTTGGTGTTCATCGCCGGAATCATGATCGGCAGCTCGTAATACATTTGTTCTAGAAACTAGAAACGAGAAACTAGAAACTGGTTTTAGCCATCCAATCCCATTGACTGGCAACCACTCACCTCGTAACCTTGAATCACGATGGCAAAGACATACACTGAGACCGCCACGCAACTTCGTGTGGCTGAAGACATCACCGAACTCGTCGGACAAACGCCGATGCTGCACCTTCGCCGCATCGTTCCGCCGAACGCCGCTGACGTTTACGCCAAGCTGGAATATCTGAATCCCGGCGGCAGCGTGAAAGACCGCGCTGCGATCGGCATCATCAAACAAGCGGAAGAAGAAGGCCGCCTCAAAAAAGGCTCGACCATTCTCGAAGCCACGGCAGGGAATACCGGCGTCGGCCTAGCGCTCATCGGCGTGAGCCGCGGATACCGTGTTATCTTTGCCGTGCCCGAAGGTTTCTCCGAAGAAAAATGCAAGATCATGCGCGCGCTGGGCGCGGAAGTGATGCGCACGCCGGAAGCAGATGGCATGATGGGCGCCATCCGGAAAGTAAAAGAACTCGCCGCCACTATCCCAGATTCCTTCACCGCCCTCCAGTTCGAAAATCAAGCCAATCCTGAATACCACTACCAGACCACAGCCCGTGAGATCTACGAGCAGATGGATGGCCGCATCGACGCACTCGCTCTAGGTGTCGGCACCGGCGGAACTTTTTCTGGCGTCGCACGCTATTTGAAAGAGAAGAACCCGAACCTGCTGGCAGTCGCGGTGGAATCGCAAGGGTCCATCCTGCAAGGCGGCGCACCGGGCAAACACAAAGTGGAAGGTATCGGCGTGAGCTTTATTCCGAAGACATTCGATGCCCGCATCGCCGACGAGATCATGATGGTGCACGATCCTGAAGCGTTCGACATGGTCAAACAATTGGCCGCAAAGGAAGGCGTGATGGCCGGCTCCAGCGGCGGCGCGAACGCTTATGCCGCAATATCGCTGGCCAAGCGGCTGGGTCCCGGCAAACGCGTGGTCACGATCATTCCTGATTCCGCCGAGCGATACATGTCAAAGAAGATATTTGAAGGTGGACTCTAAGCCCTCAGCCACGGAGGCGCAGAGTCACACAGAGGTTCTTTGGGTTTTGAATCGCTGCCCATGCATTAGAAATCGAACAAGCAAAGACCGAACCGACCACGAACACCTTACAATCTCCGTGCGACTCTGTGCCTCTGTGGTCAGAAGGAAATCATGAACAAGCAATTCAAAGGTTTTTCCACTCGCGCCATCCACGTTGGACAGGAACCTGATGCTGAGACCGGTTCCGTCGCCGCTCCCATCCATCCCACCTCGACTTATGCACAGGAAGAGATCGGCAAGAACAAAGGGTACGAATACGCGCGTGTCTCTAACCCCACGCGCACGCGTCTGGAAACAAACTTAGCCTCGCTCGAAGGCGGAAGTTCGGCGCACGTGTTTGCCAGCGGCATGGCGGCGGTGACTGCGCTCTGCAATTTTATGAAAGCGGGCGACCACCTGATCTGCGGCAGCAATGTGTATGGCGGCGTGCCGCGCCTGTTCAATCAGGTGATGTCGAACTATGGACTGGAGTTCACATATGTGGACACTTCGGATCCGCGAAACGTTGAGAAGGCCATACGCAAGAAGACGAAGTACGTGTGGATCGAGACTCCGACCAATCCATTGATGGTGCTGACCGACATCGCCGCCGTCGCGAAGATCACGCATGCCGCCGGCGCGGAACTGGTCGTGGACAACACTTTCATGTCGCCCTACTTCCAGCAGCCCATCAAATTGGGTGCCGACATCGTCATGCATTCCACCACCAAATTCCTCAACGGGCACAGCGATGGACTTGGCGGCGTGATGGTTGGCACCACGAAAGAGCATGCGGAAAAATTTGCGTTCATTCAGAAAGCGGCCGGCGCCATCATGTCCCCCTTTGAATGCTGGCTAGTGCTGCGCGGTGTGAAGACGCTCGCCGTCCGCATGGAAGTGCATGACCGCTCGGGTCGCCAGGTCGCCGACTTCCTTAACAACCACAAAAAGGTAAAAAGAGTTCTATATCCAGGTCTGAAAGACCATCCTCAATATGCTTTGGCCAAGAAGCAGCAGACCGGATTCGGTTCCATGATCACCTTCGATCTCGGGTCGCAATCGAACGCCAACAAGATGCTGCGCAAGGTGCGAGTCTGCACGCTGGGTGAATCCCTCGGTGGGGTCGAAACCCTGATCTCGCACCCCGCCACCATGACACATGCCGCGCTCGGCGCCTCGGGGCGCAAGGCCATTGGCCTTACAGACGGCATGGTGCGCATCTCGGTGGGCGTGGAAGACGTGCAAGACATCATCAATGACCTCGACCAGGCGCTTTCTGCACTTTGATTTTTTCCTTTAACAGGATAAAAACTGCATCTAATCGGCTGTATTTCGTTTGGCATTCCTATGTTGTTCGCGTCGAATAACAAAGCGCATGACCGTCTCCACCTCTAAACCCATACGGCTTGGCATCGTGCTGCTTCTTGGGCTGCTGATCGTCAACGGGCTGTTGTCGTATCGAGCAGTGCGGATCCTCCGCGACCGGCGCGCGGACGTGCGTCGCATCGACGATTCGCAACGCACTCTCGAACAACTCTTCTCACTCGTGAAAGACGCTGAAACCGGCCAACGTGGCTACATCTATACCGGCGATGAATCCTACCTGGCTCCCTACAACGCGGCGCTGCCTGCCATCAAAACGCTGTCTAAGCAGGTGGATCCCGCTTTCGACGACACCAAAGCCGGCTCTGATCTCAAGGACAAACTTGACCGGTTGATTGAGCGAAAACTGAACGAGTTGGCCGATACCATAGACATGCGAAAGGCGGGCAAGACGACAGAAGTCCGAGCCAGGGTGGACTCCGGTGTTGGGAAGAAACTCATGGATTCCATCCGCTCGACGATCAGTCAGCTTGAGGCCGTGCAAGACAAACAGATGGCGCAGAGCGTCGCGCGCCAGGACGAGGCAGATTCCTATCTGGTCGCGACGTTGGCTTTCGCCAGTGGCACAGCGTTCCTTTTTGTGCTGCTTTTTTCTGCTGCCCTGGGCCGCGAAGCCCGGCGAGCGAAGGAACTGCAAGAGGCAGAAAAACTCGCTACAACCGGACGCATGGCCGCGACCGTGGCACACGAGATCAATAATCCCCTGGAGGCGGCTACGAACCTGATCTATCTCGCCTCCACCGCCAAAGACGTGCCTGTGCCGGTGCACGAAATCCTTGACCTCGCCGACCGCGAGCTCGCACGCGTCGCCCATATGACCAAGCAGACGCTTGGCTTTTACAAGAGCGCCACGTCCGCAGAGCCGGTGAACATTCCGTCGCTCTTGGACGAGGTGGTGCTGTTGTTCGATTCAAAGGTGCAGGGCAAGAGTCTCAAAGTCCGCAAAGACTACCGGCCGACCGCCGTCCTCCGGGCCAATCGAGGAGAGTTGTTCCAAGTTGTAACGAACATCTTTTCGAACGCCATAGATGCCTCCTACAACGCCGGTATCGTTTGTATCGGATGTTCTGACGAGCAAGGCGGTGTCTCTATCACGGTGGACGACGAAGGCGTAGGCATCGCAAAAGACGTTCAAGAAAAAATGTTCCAGGCTTTTGTAACGACGAAGAAAGATGTGGGCACCGGGCTCGGGCTCTGGGTCTCAGAACGCCTTGTGGCCAAGCATGGCGGCAGGATCACCGTGCAATCACAGGCAGCAGGACGCAAAGGCAGTTCATTCAAGATATGGTTTCCTGTTGCCGTTTCATCAAAAAACGATGCCGCGGCTTCATCCGCCGGCTAAGCGCGCAGGTGCTGCAGCAGGGCCCTCGGATGCAGCGGTTTAGGCAGCAAAGTAAAATCAAATCCCTTGGAACGCGCCTCATCCACCAGCGCCGGTGTGTGCGCATTGCCGGAGATCAACGTGATCTTCAGCTTCGAGCACTTTTTCCGCATCTCGATGGCGAAGTCAACTCCGTTCCTGCCCGGCATCACCACGTCCGTCAGAAGCTGGTCAGGGCAGCCTTCTCCATCGATCTTCTTCAGCGCTTCGTCCGCACTGTAAGCGGCGCTCGCTGTAAATCCGTTCGCTGCAAGTATCTGAACGAGGGTATTGGCGATGATGTGCTCGTCGTCCACAACCAGTATGCTCGGCATGGCAGTGACACCTTTATGTGCTTGAGGCTTGGCCTAAAGTCTAGCCCAGAAATCGCGGCCGGTTGTAAATAATTGTTTTCCTAGTTCTGGGTGTTTTCCTTTAACCACTTCAGGTACCCATCTTCCGCCGACGCTATCGCGATGGAGATGCATTCGGGCAGTTCGTAGGAATGCAGCTTGCTGATGGCATCTTTGACGGTTTCAAAATTCGACGAAGTAGTCTTGATCATGAGAAGCCATTCCTCGGCTGCGTGCACGTTGTCTTCCCAGCGATAGACCGATTCGACCTTACTGATGATGTTCACGCACGCCGCCAGGCGGCTTTCCACCAGGTTTTGCGCGATCTTTTTCGCCTCTTCTTCTGACCCGGCAGACGTGAGCACAATGATTGCGGACATGAGGGAAAGAAGGTAACACCGTTCTCTCTCCAGGGAAATGCTTTTCCTTCGCCCGCCGGTCCCATTTAGGCATCTGATTCCCTGTTGGTTATCATTTATAAATGGCTTTGGCTGAGATCAAGTTCGGAACCTCAGGATGGCGGGCCATCCTGGCAGACGGATTCACGCATGCGAATGTGCGCCGCGCGGTCGCGGGCATTGCACGAGTTGTGGTGCAAAAGAAGCCGCAAGGGGCGCGCGTCATCGTCGGGCGCGACCCGCGCTACATGGGCGAAACATTCGTGGACATCGCGGCGCAAGTGCTGGCCACACACGGCGTCACGCCGCTCGTTGTCGCTGAAGCCGCGCCAACACCGGCTATTTCTTTTGCTATCACTTCACTCAAGGCCGATGGCGCCATCAATTTCACGGCGTCGCATAATCCGGCCGAATACAACGGGCTGAAGTTCAATTCGTCTGACGGCGCTCCATCCCTACCCGAGATAACCAAGGCGATCGAAGCTGAAGTGCTGAAAGCCGATAAGGAGGGCGCGCTAGCCGCTGCGGCGAGCAAGCCTGGCAGGGAGCAAATAGACATTCGTAGCGATTACTTGTCGCGCCTCAAAGAGATCGTCAACCTCGACGACATCAAGAAGTCAGGGATCAGAATTGTTTTCGATCCACTATGGGGCGCAGGGCGGGGATACTCAGACACGCTTTTGCGCGACGCCGGTATTCCAGTCGCGACCGTTCATGATGTGCGCGACGTGCTCTTCGGCGGACACGCTCCCGAACCCGAAGGTCACCTGCTCGATGCGGCCAAAGCGAAGATGCGCGAAACTGGAGCTAGCCTGGTCATCGCTACTGA
Source organism: Terriglobales bacterium (assembly GCA_025935035.1). Classification (GTDB taxonomy): domain Bacteria; phylum Acidobacteriota; class Terriglobia; order Terriglobales; family Acidobacteriaceae; genus JAICLA01. The sequence continues at coordinate 740 of JAICWB010000058.1, read as the reverse complement.
CGGCGACGCGGACCGTTTCGGCGTTATGGATGCCGACGGTACTTTTTTGCAACCTAACTATGTCATCGCACTATTGTTTGACTACCTCGTGGAAACACGAGGCTGGAAGAACGGAGTTGCGAAGTCCGTAGCTACCACCAACATGGTCAATGCGCTGGCGGATCATCACAACGTCGAACTGCACGAGACGCCGGTCGGCTTCAAATATATCGGCGAACTGATCAAGCAAGACAAGATTGCCATTGGCGGGGAAGAGAGCGCAGGACTTTCCATCCGCCATCATGTTCCCGAGAAAGACGGCATCATCGCCGGGCTGCTCTGTTGCGAGATGGTGGCCGCGCGGAAGAAATCCCTTGGCGAACAATTACACGATCTATTTGTCAAAGTTGGTTCGTTCTACCCGCTGCGCGAGAATTTTCGCTTGACGCCTGAGGTGAAATCAAAGTTCACTACTAAGTTGACTTCTGATCCGCGCGATTTTGCCGGAAAAAAAGTCAGCAGCGTAGTTCGTACCGACGGATTAAAGCTGATCTTGGACGATGGGTCATGGGTCTGCTATCGCCTATCCGGTACAGAGCCGGTGGTGCGGGCATACACAGAGGCGCGTTCGCAGGACGACAGCGCCCGGTTGAGCGCCGCGGCGAGAGAATGGGTTTTTAAGGACTGACGGAGAAGCGGATCTGAGATTGATCGAACAAGCGATTGAATGGTTCCAACGCTCGCGCCGGCTCATCGCTACT
>JAICWB010000122.1 GCA_025935035.1 Terriglobales bacterium | reverse complement strand
TTTCAGATAAAACTCCGCCAATGGCATGTCGCTCGGCGTGGTGATCTTGATGTTCTTCGGAGAGCCCATTACGACTGCAACGCTGTGGCCTGAACGTTCGACTAGTGATGCTTCGTCAGTTCCGGTGAAATTGTCGGCTGTGGCTTCGTCGAAGGCTTTCTTGATGACGGAATAGGTGAAGCCTTGCGGGGTCTGGGCCAGGACAATACGCTCACGCGGGATGGTGGAGGTGATGATGGCGCCGTCGGCGGTGCGGTCGACTTGCTTGATGGTGTCCACTGCGGGAATGCCGGCGATGCACGCGCCGTGTTTTTTGGCGGCGGTGATGACTTCAGAGATGACTTTGTCGTCTATGAAGGGGCGGACAGCGTCATGGACGAGGACGATGTCGTCGGCAGCCGCACGGACTTGGTTGAGAGCATTCGCGACGGAGTGCTGGCGGTTGTCTCCGCCTTCCAGGAGCTGGACTTTGTCGGCGAAAGATTCCTGCTTGAGTCGCGGCTGGAATTCTTTGATCTCATTCTTGCGCAGCGCCACAAAAATCTCATTCACTTGCGGGTTACCGGCGAATCTGCGGAGCGTATGGATGAGGATAGGCGTCCCGCCGAGTTCGGCGAACTGTTTAGAGCGCGGTGCGGCAGAAGCCTTTGAGGTGCCCGCGGACATTCGAGTGCCGAGTCCGGCGGCGGGAATGATGACAACAACTTTCATAGCAAGTTGGCGCTCGAGCTGGCGATCTGAAGGCAGCTTGAGCGAGGGGAAGTATAGCAGTTGTGCGGGTTTGCCCGCGCAGGACGCGGTCGTTGTAACATTGGCCGTATGCAGCGCGACACCGAATTCATTGAGCAAGTGCGAACGTATATCGTTCGGCATCGGCTGGTGCAGCCGGGCGATCGCATCGGTGTGGCTGTTTCTGGCGGCGCAGATTCGGTGGCGCTGCTACTCGCACTCATCGATTTGAGAGATGGGCTGGGTGTAGTGCTTTCGGTAGCCCATTTTAATCATGGGATCCGTGGTGAGGCGTCAGATGCGGACGAGAGTTTTGTGGCTGAACTTGCGAAGGGGCATGCGCTGGAGTGTTTCTGCGCACGGGGTAGCGCTCCCCAGAGGGCGCGTGAGACGAAGCAAAGCTTAGAGACGTCGGCTCGTGAGCTGCGTTACGGATTCTTTCGCGAATTGATGGCGAGCGCCAAAGTAAACAAGATCGCGCTCGCGCATACGACGGATGACCAGGCCGAGACGGTGTTGATGCGGATTTTGCGCGGGGCGGGGACGCGGGGCCTTGCTGGTATCCATCCGGAAAAAGCCGACGACGAGGCAAAGTTTATTCGACCGTTGCTGGAGACGAGGCGCACAAGCGTGGAGGAATTCCTACGCGCGCGCGGACAACAATGGCGCGAGGACTCAACCAATCAAGACGCAGTACACACGCGCAACAAGGTGCGGCATGAATTGATGCCGAAGCTGCGCGAGTTGAATCCCGCAGCTTCAGAGACACTTGCTCGTACTGCGGATTTAGCGCGGGCAGAAGAAGAATATTGGCGAGCAGCAGTGGATAAGGTATTGCCCTTCGTGTTGCTGCGCGGAAGTCCGGTGAGGGGCGGAGGGCGTGCGGTGTCGATGGCCGAAGCCGCAAAGAACTTTGGGCTCGATATTGAAACCCTGGGACAACACGCCCTCGCGCTACAGAGGCGAATCATTCGGGCAGCTGTGGAATCGGCGGGCATTGAGCTTGATTTAGAGCACGTGGAACAAACATTGCGCGTGGCGTCAGGCGAAGTGAAGGCATGTGAACTTCTCGAGGGGTGGCGTGTTACGCGGTCACATCGCGAGTTGCGGTTCGAGCGGGCTTCCGCATCCACGAAGCCCTGCAGCGCCGGCTACGATCTGCCCGCTCCCATTCCGGGCCAAGTGGCCATTCCGGACGCGAACCTATCTGTTCACCTGCATTTAATGCCACTGGAAAAAGGTGAGGCATCGTATAATCTCGAAGCTTCTCACGCATCTGAAGTGATTTTTGCCGAGGCTGGCCGCCTAACGAAGTTGGCTGAATCCGGATCTTTGCGCGTGCGGAACTGGCAAGAAGGCGATCGTTTCCGTCAGGCGCACTCGAGCGGCGAGAAGAAAGTGAAAGACCTTCTGCAAGACTTGAAGGTGCCAAAGGAACAGCGGCGAAGTTGGCCGGTAGTCAGTTCCGGAGGCAGGGTCATCTGGGTCCGGGGCGCGCGTCCGTTGCCATTGTGGTTTGCCGATCAGCATGGCGGATTGCAAAGGCTAGTGATCGAAGCCCAAGAAACCGGTACGTAGAGGGAAACGCTTGGAAAACGGCGCGAAGAAGAATCCAGCCATCAGCAAGACTATTTTTGCCGCGGAGCAGATCCAGAAACGTGTTTCTGAGATCGCCCGCCAGATCAGCGCCGACTATGCCGGCAAGAATGTACATGCCATTTGCGTGCTCGAAAATGGCTTCATGTTCATGAGTGACTTGGTGAAGCAGATCGAGATCCCCGTCATCTGTGACTTCGTTCGCACGGACACGCGGGAAAAGGTTCAAGGGAACATCGTGACGCGTGAGATCCACTATGGGCCAGAGACGGACGTGAAAGGCCATGACGTCCTGGTCGTTGAGGCGATCGTGCAATCCGGGATCACCAGCGAGTTCCTTATCCGCAATTTCAGCAGTCGCGGGGCCAAGTCAGTAAAGTTATGCGTCCTCTTGGACAAGCAGTCTGAGCGCAAAGTCATGCTGCACCCTGATTACTTTGGGTTCTTGCTCGATGAATCTTTTGTCGTCGGGTACGGTTTGGGTGCCCCCGATCTGGGGAGGAACCTACCCTTCATCGGCGCGCTGCAGCGCGGTTGAACCGGGGTTAGTGCAATCTGCGACACCCCGCCCAAGCTATTGGCTCTCTTAGTACCCCTCAGGTGCTTTTCCAGGAAAATCAGCGCTTTTTTCGGTCATTTCGCAGCCGATCGGGCCACAATATCCGTCTAAAAGGGGTAGAATCTTTCGATGGAGCAAATCGGCTCCTCGGCCATGCTGGTGAAGCGCGACCCGGGAGCGATCAGGCTCTCTTTTTTTGACGCTGTAAGGGCCTAAAAGCAATCTATATCCTTGCAGTTTGGCGAACCGAGGCAGGAGCAATCAGTGAATTCGACAGTTAAACAGATCATTACGTGGGTGGTATTAGCGATAGCCGCCGTTGGCCTTTATTTGGTTGTGGCCAAGGGGACGAGCGGGCAAAAAGAGAAAGAGATCACCCTTACGCAGTTCATGTCTTCAGTGGAGCAAGGCACCATTGACGATGCCACCATCCGCGGCAATGAAGTCACCGGCAAGTACAAGACTAACGACAAGACGGCCGACACATATCACACGACGATTCCCGCGAACTATCCTGATGTTTATAAGCTGCTCAAAGACAAGGGCGTGAACGTAAAAGTCATTGATCAGCAGGCCGGGCTTTGGCTGACCGTACTGGTGAATGCGCTGCCTTTCGTGCTCATCATCGCATTCTGGATATTCATGATGAGGCAGATGCAGGCGGGTGGAAACAAGGCACTCAGCTTTGGCAAGAGCCGCGCGCGCCTGCTGAGCATGCAGCAGAAAAAGATCACTTTTAAAGACGTGGCGGGGGTAGACGAGGCCAAAGAAGAGCTGCGAGAGATCATCGAATTCCTGCGCGAGGCGCAGAAGTTCCAGAAGCTCGGCGGACGTATTCCGAAAGGCGTGCTGCTCGTCGGGCCTCCGGGAACGGGTAAGACCTTGCTCGCTCGCGCTGTTGCCGGCGAAGCGAATGTTCCGTTCTTCTCCATCTCAGGTTCAGATTTTGTTGAGATGTTTGTCGGCGTAGGCGCAAGCCGCGTCCGTGACCTGTTCGAGCAGGGCAAAAAGAACGCGCCTTGCATTATCTTCATTGACGAGATTGACGCCGTGGGACGCCACCGTGGCGCGGGCCTCGGCGGCGGTCACGACGAGCGCGAGCAGACCCTCAACCAATTGCTGGTGGAGATGGACGGCTTTGAATCAAATGACGGCGTCATCCTCGTCGCTGCAACGAACCGGCCCGACGTTCTGGATCCGGCGTTGCTGCGTCCGGGACGCTTTGACCGGCGCGTAGTTGTTTCACGGCCTGATGTAAGAGGACGCGAGGAGATCCTGCGCGTTCACACCCGCAAGATCCCCATGGGTGAGGATGTTGATCTCGGCGTGTTGGCGCGCGGAACACCGGGTTTCTCCGGCGCTGATCTGGCCAACATGGTGAACGAGGCGGCGCTTGTGGCTGCACGTTACAACCGCAAGCAGGTGTTGATGTACGACTTCGAACTGGCCAAAGACAAAGTCCTGATGGGCGCAGAGCGCAAGTCACTGTTGCTGACGGACAAAGAAAAGCGCAACACGGCATATCACGAAGCCGGACATGCGCTGGTAGCTGCCAAGCTGCCGAACTCTGATCCTTTGCACAAGGTCACCATCATCCCGCGCGGAATGGCGCTGGGTGTGACCATGCAGTTGCCGGAGACGGACCAGCATAGCTACAGCCGCAACTATCTCGAGACGCGCATCGCCATTCTGATGGGCGGACGTATCGCTGAGGAGATCTTCCTCGACGATATGACCACAGGCGCGGGCAATGACATTGAGCGGGCCACGGAGCTGGCGCGCAAGATGGTCTGCGAATTCGGCATGAGCGAACTGGGACCTTTGACCTTCGGCAAGAAAGAAGAGCAAATATTCCTGGGCCGCGAGATCAACCAGCATCGTGACTACTCAGAAGACACGGCCATCAAGATCGACCAGCAGGTACAACGCCTGATCAACAATGGCTACAGCTCTGCCAAGAATATTCTTGAGACTGAGCGCAAGTCGCTGATCGCGATAGCGGAGGCATTGCTGGAGCGTGAGGTGCTGGATTCAGCAGAGATCAAGCTGCTTCTCGAAGGCAAAGACCTTCCACCGATGAAGAAGCCGGACGACCCGAATCCGCCGGCCTTGCAGGCGGTACTCAAGCCGGAGCGCAAGCCAGTCAGCGGCGGCGAGCCTGCTCCTGCATAGCAAGAACGAGCTGCAAAGCAAAAGGGCGACGCGAAAGCGTCGCCCTTTGTGTTTTTAATCCCCAGCTTCAAAGGGCTTTGATTCCCGTGGCCAACAGGTTCCACGCAAAGAACAGCACAATGATGGTGATGATCGCGGTGTTGCGTTTCACTTTTGAGATAGACGCAAAACCAATGCCGAGCACCACGCATATCCAGATGCTGATGATGTCAAAAGACACCAGGAAGCGGTATAGCGCGGGATGATCCACCGAGCTGACGAACACCGCCGGATTCGTAGGAACTGGATTCTCAAGATTGAAGTTATCCAGGTTGGGCATCAGCAAGATGATGATGATGGCCAATAGGGATTGCACAATCCTTGGCAGGAATCCGTACATGACCACCGCATAAGCATGCTTGAAGTTGATCTCAGCACCCAGTCCGAAGTTGAAGACCGCAAGAAGTATTGCCGCATAGATCAGCGCGATCAACAGCAGCAAGATGGGCGACGCGTACGAAGTGTACTGGATGCTCTTCTGCGTGATTCTCTTCTGTTGTTCCTGGGCGGCGGGGGGAGCGGACTCTAAGCGTGACTTTTGCGCGTCGGACATGTTCGCCATCATGTTCTCTGTCACCCGTTCCCACGTGACCTTCTGGTCAATGGTAGCGACGAAGGCCAGACCCACGATGGACATAAGCAGCCATGGCGCCCACCAACTCGCATTGCGTCGAATGTCAGTGAATGTCTTGCTCGGAGCCACGTAAACATTGATGATGCGTTGCGGTTCTGACAGACCTGTCGCAGTCGGTTCCAGCGGCGGAGTGACGGCAGTGCTCATGTGAAAGTCCTCTTCTTCCTAGAATGTGACTTCTTTACGATTGAGGGCAAATAAAGTTGCAGTTGCCGAGGGGCAATGTTGGGCAGATTGTACCGCGCAACCGGTTGAGGTGGAGTGATAATTTCTGAAACAAGAGTTCGCAAAAGGTCATAGAGATTCTTCGCGCAAAAGGCGCGCTCAGAATGACAAGCAGTTACTTGCCTGCCATTTCAGGCACAGCCGCAAGCAGTGTCTTTGTGTATTCGTGTCGGGGATTTTCCGTGATCTGCTCAGCTGTGCCGATCTCCACGATCCTGCCTTCGCGCATCACCGCGATCCGAGTCGCAAGATATCGCACGACGGGCATGGAATGCGAGATGAACAGGTAGGTCAGGCCGAAATCGCGCTGCAACTGCGCGAGTAGGTTAACGATCTGTGCGCCTACACTTACGTCAAGGGCGGATACCGGCTCGTCGGCCACGATGAATTTGGGCCTCAGAGCGAGAGCGCGGGCGATGCCGATGCGCTGGCGTTGTCCGCCGGAGAATTCATGGGGAAAACGGCCGAGCGCGGATTCGTCGAGTCCGACATTGCGCATCAATTCTGCGGTGCGCTCGCGTAAGAGATTCTTGGACAATGACTCGTGGATGACGAGCGGCTCCGCTACGATATCTCGTACGCGAAAGCGCGGATCGAGCGAACCAAAGGGATCTTGAAAAACGATCTGCATGTCACGGCGCAGCTCACGCATGCGTCCAGGGGTAGCATTGAGGACGTCCTCGCCGTTGAACAACACACGTCCTGAAGTGGGATCGATCAGCCGAAGGATCATGCGGCCGAGCGTCGTCTTACCGCATCCTGATTCCCCGACCAATCCTAGCGTCTCGCCTGCTTCCATGCTGAATGAGACGTGATCCACCGCGCGGTGATCATGATCAGCGCCGCGAGCAGCAGAACGCACGAATACCTTTGTCAAGCCTTCGACTTCGATCAATGCCATTAGGGAACTCTAGCAGCCGGCGGGCTCGGTCTGGCTGGCGCGGCGCTCGCCCGTGCGCCGGTCTGAGCCCGGTTTGCGCATGTGTTTGATGGGGGCTACCGAGGAAACGGTCTTCATAAGTTGATCTAGCGAAGCGTCTTTGCTGATGTGCGCGCTTGCGCGCATAAGACTGTCAACTTCATCTGAGTCCATTAACAGGACCGGGATATCGAACTTCCTTTTTATCTCAAGGAACAACAGCCTGCGTTCGTTGGTGGGGACGGTGTCACCTATGATGACCAAGTCAAATCTCAATTCATTCAATAGCTCAAAGGCTCGCGTGGTACTGGTGGCGGGTGAGACGGCGTATCCGGCGTGGGCCAGGTGGGCATTCCGGGAGATGCCGCTAAGATTGTCAAACGAGATTGACAGGATTCTAGGGAGCGACATCTGTTCTCCGCCGGAACAAAAAACTCGTCAGTACGATCGAATCAAGGCAAGATTACCACTACAGACTCGGGTTGCGCGAAAAAACTCGCTCGTAATCCAATAGAGCGAGGCTAGGCCGCCTCTGAGACCTCCGCAGGCTTGTGGATGGCAACTGCGGGGAACGGAAGGATCGTAGCTGGCCGGGATGAACGGCTCGAGTTCCTTTTGAAAAGACGTAGCAGGCCTACGCACAGGGCTATCGCGGCCAATACACGCCAATCGGGAATCGCGGCAGCGATGAGTTGCTCGCGCCGCTGCGCAGGGCTAGGTTCGCGCAGCAAGTCTTCGTAAGTAGGATTTAATGAAGCTGATGCGGAGGCTTCTTCGGAGCCATTCCATCCTGCTCGCGCTGGCACAAAATGCTGAGGTGGCTGCTTGGCTTCCTGGATGAGCGCCTTCACATCGGGCTTCATAGGGAACGCCCACGCGTGGCCCTGGGTGCAGATCATCAGCGCGGCGAGAGCAAGAGATGTTTTTCTTAAAACGACTGTGGCCCGTGACACCTAAACTTGGATGAATAACGCCTAAACAATGTTGCCGCAAGCTAAGATCATAGGCTCAGCTTGCGGCATTCGAGCAATTTATTTTGGGATCACGGGTTTTTTCTGCGTCTTGCGGTCATAGACGTATCCGCCGCCCGCGCCTGCCAAGCCGCCGATCAGAGCGCCTTTCTTCCCGCCCACCAGCGCGCCAACACCCGCCCCCGCCAAACCGCTGCCCCCGACGATCATTGCAGACTTCTTCTTAGAACGCCGCTTGACCGTGG
>JAICWB010000262.1 GCA_025935035.1 Terriglobales bacterium | reverse complement strand
GCGATGCCGGCCGACTCCTGTCCGCGATGCTGCAACTGATGCAGCCCGAGATACGCCAGCGTGGACGCCTCAGGATGCGCGTAGATCGCCATCACGCCGCACTCTTCGTGGAATTTGTCGGAATCAATGAACATTATTTTGTGCCGATTAACTTTTTTGCAATGTTTCTGGGACCAAGTGCTCAGTCGTGTCAGCATGCAGCGCGCTCTCGAGGGCGACCGCCCATGCGTCTCTCAAATCCGCCACCGAAGCATTCACCACTGTCTTACCATCAACGCCGATCTGCAACTCGCGACCGCCCGTCACGCCCAATCTCTCTGCGGATAACCCTGATTTTACTGCCATTTGTTGGATGGTCTGAGTGTTATTTGCGTCGCAGGAAATCACGATTCTTGTTGCATCTTCGCCGAACAACGCGAGCTCGGGCGCTACGCCCGCCGCCTTAATCTCGATCTTCGCGCCGATGCCTTTTTTGAACGCGCATTCCGCGAGGGCAACCGCGATTCCCCCGTCAGAGCAATCGTGCGCGGACTCGATCAGCTTCTTTTCGATCAACTCCAGCAAGCATTTCTGCAGCGCCGCTTCTTTCGTCAGATCGAGCGCCGGCGGCAATCCCCAAACCGCGCCCAAAATCTCTTTCGCGTACTCACTAGAACCAAAACGTGTCTGCGCATCTGCGCCTGCCGCCGCTCCACTCAACAGCAGCACATCGCGCTTCTCATTCTGGAAGTGCGCGCGCGTCACATGCGAAATATTTTCGACGATGCCGACAACTCCGACCGTTGGAGTCGGATAAATCCCTTCACCCAATGTCTCGTTGTAGAGACTCACGTTGCCTCCGGTGATGGGAGTGCCCAGCGCATCGCACGCGGCAGTGAGTCCATCAATCACTTCAGAGAACTGCGCCATGATCTCCGGCTTCTCGGGATTGCCGAAGTTCAAGCAGTTCGTCGCCGCCACCGGCTTTCCGCCTGCACACACTACATTGCGCGCCGCTTCAGCGACAGCGTGCATCGCGCCGAGCTTAGGATCGAGATAGCACCACCGCCCATTGCCATCCACCGCCATCGCCAGTCCGCGATTGGTGTCCTTGATCCGCATCACACCCGCATCCGCCCCCGGGCCTTCCACGGTATTGGTCTGCACCATTGAGTCGTACTGCTCGTGCACCCAACGCTTGCTGCAAATGTTCGGCGAAGCCAGCAGTTTCTTGAAGTTCTCAGTCAACCCCGCTCCGCCCGACGCCAGCTTCACGTTCGATGGCATCTCTCGCGGCGTCTTAGGCTCCCACTTCGAGAAAGGTCGCTTGTACACCGGAGCTTCGTCCGTCAGCGCGACATTCGGAATGTCCGCTACAAGCTCGCCATGCTCACGCACGCGCATGCGGGCATCAGGAATGACCTTCCCCACAACGACAGCATCCAATCCCCACTTTTCAAACACACTGAGCACTTCGCGCTCGCGGCCTTTTTCCGCCACCAGCAGCATGCGCTCCTGCGATTCGCTCAGCATGATCTCGTAGGCGTTCATGCCCGTCTCGCGCTGCGGCACGTTGTCGAGTTCGATCTCTACGCCCACGCCGCCACGCGCGCCCATCTCGCAAGTGGAGCACGTCAAGCCGGCTGCGCCCATGTCCTGTATGCCGACGACCGCTCCCGTCCGCATCGCCTCAAGGCACGCTTCCAGCAAAAGTTTTTCCAGGAAGGGATCGCCCACCTGCACATTCGGACGCTTCTGCTCTGAGCCTTCTTTAAATTCTTCGCTAGCCATCGTGGCGCCGTGGATGCCGTCGCGCCCGGTCTTCGCGCCCACATAGATCACAGGATTGCCAACGCCCGCGGCCTTCGCATAAAAGATCTCGTCTTTGCGCACAAGCCCCAGCGCGAACGCATTCACCAAAGGATTCTGCGAATAGCACGTTTCGAACTTCGTCTCGCCGCCAAGATTCGGTACGCCAAAACAATTTCCATAACTGGCCACGCCGCTGACCACGCCTTCCATCACGGAATGGTTTTTGTGCAGCGTAGCTTTGTCGATCTTCGCCGATTCCGTCACCGGCCCGAAACGCAGCGAGTCCATCACCGCCAGCGGCCTCGCGCCCATCGTGAAGATGTCGCGCAGGATGCCGCCCACTCCCGTGGCCGCGCCCTGAAAGGGCTCAATGAAAGAAGGATGATTATGGCTCTCGATCTTGAACGCGCACGCCCATCCGTCGCCAATATCAATGATGCCCGCGTTCTCGCCTGGCCCCTGCAGCACCAGCTTGCTGCGTGTGGGCAAGCGCTTCAGGTGCACGCGCGATGATTTATACGAACAATGTTCGCTCCACATCACGCTGAAGATGCCCAGCTCGGTCATCGTAGGCGTGCGCCCCAGTTGCGAAAGTATCTTTTGGTATTCGTCGGGCGTGATGCCGTGTTCGGCTATGACTTCTCTGGTGATCTCGTGCGGCTTCGTCAGCGAGGAGGAAGGGGACATGCGGACACAGTTATTTTCTCACACCACAGAGAACAGGGTGCGAATCGCCGCGTTCGGCGGCTGGCGCAGAATGCAGCGGTATTTTCTCGCCATGTATCACGTTCCATATGCAACTAGACTTAGTCTATAGACTTAGTCTATCTTGTATCCATGGAAATCAATATCCACGAAGCTAAGACCCACTTCTCAAAGCTCCTCAAAAAAGTAGAAGCAGGCGAAGAGGTGACCATCTCCCGTGCGGGTGTGCCTGTCGCCCGGCTGATCGCAGCCAAACCTGAACCCAAAGAGAGGCCACTAGGAAAATTTAAGGGCTCTGTTTGGATCTCAGATGATTTTGACGATCCGCTGCCTAAGGAAATGCTCGACCTCTGGTATGCCCCACTCGACGCAGGCGTAAGGCAACGAAAGAAAAAATGAGATACCTGCTCGATACAACCGCTTTGATCTGGATGGCGAGTGAAGAACACAAGCTGAGCTCTCCCGCTCGAAGAGCGCTGCGGTCACCCACCAACGAGCTGTATCTTTCCGTGGTAAGTATCTGGGAAGTGGTCATAAAGAGCGCGGCCGGTCGGCTTCGTCTTCGCTCTTCCCCGACATCAGCCGTTCCGGAATGGCAAAAGGTTTTCGGCCTGCGCACTCTTAACATCAATCAGGCTCACGCTCTAGAGATTGGGAATCTTCCCTTGCACCATCACGATCCGTTCGATCGCATGCTCGTGGCCCAGGCAAGTGTGGAAGACTTGGTACTCATAACCGCGGACGAGACGATTACCAAATATCAAGTACGGATTCTCTGGTGCGGCAAATAAGCGACCGCCATCCTTTAGACTTGTCGCATGCCGCCGCGCTCAGTCATCATCGGCACCGCCGGACACATCGACCACGGCAAGACCGCGCTGGTCAAAGCCGTCACCGGCATTGATCCTGACCGCCTCGAAGAAGAAAAGCGCCGCGGCATCACCATCGACATCGGCTTTGCTCATCTGGAACTTGCGGACTCCGCCGGCCAACCCATTCGCTTCGGGTTCGTTGACGTCCCCGGACACGAGCGCTTCGTGCGCAACATGCTCGCCGGCATTGGCGGAATCGATCTGGTTCTGCTCATCATCGCCGCCGACGAAGGCATCAAGCCCCAGACCCGCGAGCATTTTGAGATATGCAAGCTGCTCGGAATCTCGCGTGGGATCACCGTGCTGACGAAGGCCGATAAAGTTTTGCCAGAAAGCCTCGACGCCATAAGCGCAGAAGTTGAAGACTTCCTGCGCGGTTCATTTCTGGATCCATCCAGCTCGCCGATCATCGCGGTGAGTGCTACCACGGGCACGGGGCTTGATGAACTGAAGCAAGCATTGCTAAACGCCGCCGCGAAGGCACCGCCTCGCAGCGCCGACTCACACATCCGTCTGCCCATCGACCGCGTCTTCACCATGAAGGGACATGGCACAGTTGTGACGGGGACACTCGTCTCCGGAACCATTCGC
>JAICWB010000184.1 GCA_025935035.1 Terriglobales bacterium | reverse complement strand
GTTTGAGGCACCAAGGTTCTTCGCCGCAAGCACGAAGTTTCTTTCTTTTCCGCTCAGCACTATGCCACGAACGAGGCGAGCCGGACGAGCCCAGCCGATGGCACCGATGATGACAACCAAGAGAAAGAAAGTTTGTATCGGACTGAGATGGATAGGCAGAAATGCACGCACTGCGAGCAAAAGATAGATCCACGGCAGAGCTAGGAAGAGTTCGGCAAATCGCATAAGAGTGGAATCGACGAACGATCCGTAGAATCCGGCCGTCATGCCGATGACGGTGCCAAGCGATAGAGCCAGAACAGTCGCAAGGATGCCGGCAAACAGAGACAGCCGTGCTCCGAACAAGAAACGCGAGAATTGGTCACGGCCAAGGCCGTCAGTACCGAACAAGGCAATGCGGCCGGGTTCCGCCACGCCGAATAAGTGCGCGCCTGAGTCCTTGACGAAGAATTTCACAGCGTACTTTTGGCTGCAGACCTCGTCGTAACCTGAATCTGTGTCATGCGCATTCCAGGCACACACATATATATGTGGGTGCGACCAGGCAATGTGTAATCGGGTGGGAGGGGCAAATGCTTCCATGCGGTCTTGCTGGGCTTCGTCATACGGCGCGATGAATCCGCAGAAGAGAATCAGCAAATGGATGGCGATGAGTGCGATCAGGGCGAAGCGCAAGCCCCGCTTCATCGGACTCCTCTGCGGATACGCGGATCGCAAGCCACAAGTAACAGATCAGAAAGAAAAATCCCCGCCTGAAGTACGAGCGCCGAGACAAGGATGGAGCCAATCACAACATATAAGTCACGCGCTTGGACTGACTCGAGCAGCAAGGGGCCCATCCCCGGCCAACTCATCATTACTTCAGTTATCAATCCAACCCCCAGCAGGTTCGCTATAGAGAGACCGAACAGAGAGATCAGCGGATTCGCGGCTGCCGGAAACACATATCGCAGCAGCAACCTACTGCGCGATATGCCGTGCGCTTGTGCCGCCCTCACGAACGGCGACTGCAAAGTCTCAATCATGGTGGCGCGCACATGGCGGATTAGGGCAGGAATGATGCTGAGCACCAATACCGTGACGGGGATCGCCGCATGCGAAGCAATGTCTTTTAGTTTTTGAATGGTGGTCAGTTCGTCAAATCCGAGCGAGACCATGCCGCCGACGGGCAAATATCCGGAGCGCAGGGCAAACCACAAGAACGCAAGTGCAATAAGAATGTCAGGAGTGATGAGCAGCGTCGTCGTGCCTGCACCTGCCACGTGGTCTTCCCATTTTCCCTGCTTCGCAGCACTCACGATCCCGATAACGATGGCAATGATCCACGCAAGAATAGTGGCCGGGACTGCAAGCACTAAAGTATTCAGTATGCGTGAGCCCAGCACTTTGGTAACGGGAATGTTGTATGCGAATGAAAAACCCAGGTCGCCTTTGACCGCTCCAGCAAGCCAATGCGCGTAGCGCACTGGCACAGGCTTATCTAAACCATACTGGTGCCGTAGGGCTGCCATGGTCTCAACCGATATTTGGGGATTCATTTGCATTTCGGAGAGGTAGTCCCCCGGCGCCAGTGACAGCAGAAGGAATGAAAGAATAGAGACACCGAACAGCAGAAAGATGGCGTTTGCTGCGCGATTGAGCAGAAATCGCATCGTCAAGCACGCGCCTCAACCGGCAGGACCGCGCTAACTAATGCCTGCGTTTGCGCGTGGCCAGGCGACTTCAGAATCTGCGTCGATGGCGCTTTTTCTACGATTCGTCCGGCAGACATCACAGCGATCTCATCGGCGAGGCACGCGGCAAGCTCTATATCGTGTGAGACGAAAATGTAAGTCAGGTTTAATTCCGTCTGCATGGATAGCAACAGCTCGGCCACATCCGCCTGCACAGACATGTCCAAGCCGGAAAGAGACTCGTCAAAGATGATGATCTCAGCATTCGCCGCTAGGGCACGGGCGATTGCCAGCCGTTGACGCTGGCCTCCGCTGAATTCCATAGGGGATCTCCGCAGCGAATCAGCGGCAAGCCCCACCCGTTCGACCAATTGCACGGCTTGTTCGGCTTGTGCAGTGGTTGACGTTTCGCGGCTGATTAACATCGGCTCGCATATGACCTGGGCAGCGGTAAGGCTAGGGTTGAAGGCGGTAGCTGAATCCTGAAAAACCATGTGGATGCGTTTGCGCTCGCGCCGTAAGCGAGCGCCTGCGAGTTGTAGCAGATCCACGCGGCCGAGCAGGATCTGACCGGAATCAGGCTCCACAAGACGGCAAAGGCAAGCGGCAAGAGTCGATTTGCCGGAGCCTGATTCGCCAACCAATGCAATGCTCGAACCGGCGTTCAAAGAGAAGCTGACTGAATTGAGCGCTTTAATGGAGTCAGCCGCGTGTGTCGAGCGGCGGCGCGTGTAGGTCTTGGAAAGGCCTATTACTTCGAGCAACGGGTTGTCTGCCGAATGTTCGATGATGCCTCGCTGATGGCCTCAATGTGAGCATGCCACATGCGAAGCGCGCCGGGAAGAAAGATTTGTGGCGGGAATTGGAATAGAAACTATCGATGGAATGTGGCCGACTGCAACAATTTGCCGCGAGATTCCAACAATTTTTTTGTGTATGGATGCGATGGATGAGCGAGAACCTCCGCCGCGCCTCCCTGTTCCACGATGCGACCGGCATTCATCACGAGTATGCGATCCGCAAGTCTGCGCAAGATGGCCGGATTATGCGTGATCAAGAGAAAAGCCGTTTGCGTGCGCTCGCGAAGTTCAGCTATGAGATCCAGTATTCCAGTTTGCACAGTGCTGTCGAGCGCGGAAGTGGGTTCGTCTGCGATGATCAGCTGTGGGTTGCACACGATCGCTTGCGCGATGGCCACTCTCTGGCACTGTCCGCCGCTCAGTTCGTGAGGGAACGCGTCGAAGATTTTCGCAGCATCTAAGTGAACGTCGGTGAGTGCAGACATGGCAGCATCTTTGCACTTTGAGGATGACCACTTGTTATGCGCGCGCACCACCTCCGCCACCTGAACTCCGACGCGCATAACCGGATTCAGCGCGATGCGCGGTTCTTGCCAGATCATGGAAACCACACGCCCGCGAATCCGCTGCCAAGCTTTCTCATCGAGCGACGATGTTTCCACTCCCGCAAGCTGTATCAATCCCGACTTTATGGCTGAACCAGTAGGTAGACCGCCAACTATGGCCGTCCCCAGCGTAGTTTTGCCGGAGCCCGATTCACCTAAAACGCCCACTACCTCTTTGGCGCATATCTCGAGGCATATCCCACATAGTGCTGCTGTTTCTTCACCCTTGGCTGCGTAAGTCACATCCAAATTTTTTATGACGAGCAGAGGGTCTTTGCAGAAACTATCCACATCCACAATATATGGCAACAGGAGCAAGTATTAAACAAAAACACCATGCTCAGATGGAAAGCGGTGGCTCAAGAGAGGTTCGAACGCTGCGACCACGCATCGGTTGCGGTAAATGGTGGCCAGAGACGGAATCGAACCGCCGACGCCAGCCTTTTCAGGGCTGCGCTCTACCAGCTGAGCTATCTGGCCACTTCGGGTGGAGCAGCGTCGCCAGAACGTGCGCGGCTGCCCTGCGGAAGGAAAGCATAAAAATTATAACAAATGCCGATGTAATGAACCTGCGCGTGCGAGTTTCACTGTCAGTGGTGGAATTGGCAGCGGGACGCATGCGGAAAAGAAATAGGGCGGCCCACAAGTCGACACCGGGACTTTTGGCCCGCCCTGATCTATTCCGTTTTTCTTTCAAGCCACATAGTTTTCAAACTACTTCAACAACATGCTGCATTAATTCACAGCAACTCTTGCAGCGATGTCAAACCGATCCAGGTTCATCACCTTGCTCCATGCAGAGGCAAAGTCTTTTACAAATTTTTCCTTTGCGTCCAAGGAAGCGTAAACTTCAGCGATCCCGCGAAGTTGGGAATTGGAGCCGAAGAGCAGGTCCACGCGCGACGCGGTCCACTTGCGTGAGCCGGTCTTGCGATCTTGCCCTTCGTAAACCCCGTTTGCGGGCTGCCACTTGGTGTTCATGTCGAGCAAGTTCACGAAGAAATCATTCGTGAGCGTTTGCGGACGCGATGTGAGCACGCCGTTCCTTGAGCCGGCGAAATTTGCGTCGAGCACACGTAGCCCGCCGATCAGCGCCGTCATTTCCGGAGCCGTAAGAGTCAGCAACTGTGCGCGATCCAGCAACAACTCGTCGTCCGTGCGCTGCTCCCCGCTGCGACGATAGTTGCGGAATCCATCCGCAGCCGGCTCCATCACAGCGAAGGAATGCGCGTCAGTCTGCTGCTGCGATGCATCGGTCCGCCCGGGGTGGAACCGCAATTTAACCGGGTTGCCGCCCTTCTCCGCAGCTTCTTCCACCGCCGCATCACCCCCTAGCACTATCAAATCAGCGAGCGAGACTTTTTTGCCTGCGCTGCCATTAGTCTGCGAAGAGTTGAATTCTTTCTGGATCGATTCCAGCTTCTGCAAGACTTTTGCCAACTGCGCCGGCTGGTTCACTTCCCAATCTTTCTGCGGAGACAGTCGAATGCGCGCTCCGTTGACGCCGCCGCGTTTGTCCGACCCGCGGAAACTCGACGCCGCCGCCCAAGCGGTGGATACCAGTTCTGAGATTGACAATCCCGACGCCAATATCTTGGCCTTTAGCGAAGCCGCGTCTTTCTCGTCGATCAGCTTGTGATCGACCGGCGGAACAGGGTCTTGCCATATCTGCGTTTCCTTCGGGACAAGTGGCCCGAGATAGCGCGAAAGCGGGCCCATATCACGATGCGTGAGCTTGAACCACGCTTTCGCGAACGCCGATGCGAATGCCTGCGGATCGTCATGGAACCGCTTCGAGATCGGCCCATAGATGGGGTCCATTCGCAGTGCGAGATCGGTCGTCAGCATGAATGGAGCGTGCTTCTTCGTGGGGTCATGCGCGTCCGGGACTGTGTCCGCGCCGGCATTGTTCTTCGGTTTCCACTGCTGAGCCCCCGCCGGACTCTTCGTGAGTTCCCATTCGTACTTGAAGAGGTTCTCAAAAAAATTGTTGCTCCACTTCGCAGGCGTAGTCGTCCATGCACCCTCAAGCCCGCTGGTAATGGTGTGCGCGCCGTTGCCGGTATTGAATTTGTTGTGCCACCCTAGGCCCTGATGTTCGACGTCGGCGCCCTCCGGCTCGGGCCCCACTTGCTCTGACGGGACTGCTGCACCGTGCGTCTTGCCGAACGTGTGACCGCCTGCGATCAATGCAACCGTCTCTTCGTCATTCATTGCCATGCGGGCAAACGTCTCGCGGATATCGCGCGCAGCGGCCAGCGGGTCAGCCTTGCCATTCGGGCCTTCAGGATTCACGTAAATCAATCCCATTTGCACGGCGCCCAGCGGATTCGCGAGCTCGCGTTCACCACTGTAACGTTCATCGGCCAGCCACTTCCCTTCGGGACCCCAGTAGATGTCTTGTGGTGGCTCCCATACATCTTCTCGCCCACCAGCAAATCCGAAGGTCTTGAATCCCATAGATTCCAGAGCAACATTGCCTGCAAGGATCATCAGATCAGCCCACGAGATCTTGCGGCCATATTTCTGTTTGATAGGCCAAAGAAGGCGGCGAGCCTTATCGAGATTAGCGTTGTCGGGCCAGCTATTAAGAGGAGCGAAACGCTGCGTGCCGAAGCCGGCTCCCCCGCGGCCGTCGCCGATACGATACGTACCCGCACTATGCCATGCCATACGAATAAAGAACGGACCGTAATGACCAAAGTCTGCCGGCCACCATTCCTGGGAGTCCGTCATCAACACGTTCAGGTCTTGC
>JAICWB010000279.1 GCA_025935035.1 Terriglobales bacterium | reverse complement strand
GACTCTTCCTGCTCCATCTTGTCAATGCCTGCCGCCAGCCAGTTTTTCTCCGGCGTCTCAACGATGAACGTGGACCATTCACTGTCAAAACGGTAGGCATGCAGGTTGAACCAGCCCCACTCTGTCTCCTTGAAGTCAAAGGTAAAAGCATCGAGCTTTCGCCGGCTGCCCAGCCAGACAAAGCGGTTGCGCCGGACTTGAATATTGGGCCGGAAGACGCTCTCATACTTGCGCCGGGTGATGGAAGAAGCGCCATCTGAGGCGATGACCAGATCGTATTGAGCAGCATAGTCGTCGGGATCGGTGATTTCGGTTTGAAAGACGAGCTTCACGCCCAAGCCGGAGGCGCGCTCTTGCATGATCTGTAGCAATTTGATTCGGGCGATCCCACAGAAGCCGTGACCGCCCGATGTGATCTTGTTGCCTTTGAAAAAAACGTCTATATCGTCCCAGTGACGGAACGAGCGGGTAATTTCCGCGTGGGTCTCCGGATCGACACCGCGGAAGCCATCCATGGTCTTGTCTGAGAAGACGATGCCCCAGCCAAACGTATCAGTGGGTCGGTTTCGCTCGATGACTGTGATGTCCCATGAAGGGTTAGCTTTCTTGAGCAGAATGGAAAAATAAAGTCCAGCGGGGCCGCCACCAAGGCAAACGATCTTCATGGTATGCCTCCGGTGGGTAGATTCATTTCCGCAATACGGGCTTTAATGACAGCAAGAATCCCTTCACTACAAAATTCCGGTCCTTCGTCGAGGTAAAGCTTCTGGACTTCTTTCTTGAAAAACAGCTCGGCCATTTCCGCCTCAATAAGTACAGTGACTTCGTGACAGCAGGAGCTTTTAAGGGATCGGGCGCAGCGGCTTGGCCCAGTTAGAGCAAGCCGAAGCATTTGGCAAAATTCTAGGTATAAACATTTTAGATGTCAAATATCTTGTCAATCCGTCGATTCCGGAATATAGTTTTCCCGCCACCGGAGGGATAAAAGTTATGCAATACCGTTTTGGGATGAACGTTGTGAGTTTGTCGCTTGCATTGCTGTTGTGTACGGCTACTTTTGGCCAGAGTATCACCGCCACATTGCAAGGGCGAGTGACCGACAATTCCGGCGCCGTGGT
Organism: Terriglobales bacterium; assembly: GCA_025935035.1. Taxonomy (GTDB): domain Bacteria; phylum Acidobacteriota; class Terriglobia; order Terriglobales; family Acidobacteriaceae; genus JAICLA01. Next base: position 2,396 of record JAICWB010000279.1, on the reverse strand, counting down.
GGCCAAAGCCGCAGTAACAGCCACCAATACAGATACCGGCCTTTCCCGCTCGGCCACGAGCGACGCAAACGGCGAGTACAGCATCGCCTCGCTGCCCGTTGGCAATTACAAGGTGGAAGTAAAGGCGGGAACATTCCAGGAGCAGACTCGCTCCATCCCTCTGACGGTAGGTCAAAGCGCGACTCTGGATTTCACTCTCGCCCCCGGTCAGATTGAGCAACAGCTATCAGTTACAGCGGAAGCGCCGCTGGTTGAGACCACGCGCACCTCTACTGATACTGTGATCGAACAGGCGCAGATCAAGAATCTGCCGGTGAACGGCCGCCAGTTCATTGATTTCGCTCTGCTCGCGCCTGGCGTCACAATCGGTGATACCACCTCCGGCAGTACCGACGTGATCATTGAGCCGGTGACCAAGCTCTCCTTCGCCGGCCAGAATATTCATTACAATTTCATTGCGATTGACGGTGCCGACAACATCTCCACGGCCTCAGGTGTGCAGAAGACCACCCCTTCGACTGACGCCGTCCGCGAATTTCGTGTCGTCAACAATACCTATAGCGTTGAAGCAGGCCGGGCGGTCGGCGGCATTGTGAACATTATTACCAAGAGCGGAACTAATGATTTGCACGGCTCAGTATACGAATACCTGCGCAACGATGCGTTTGATGCCAAGAGCGAACTGGCGGCGCCTGGGTTGAACAAGCTGCAGCAAAACCAATTTGGATTTACGCTGGGCGGGCCGATCAAGAAGAACCGAACTTTCTTCTTCGGTAATTATGAAGGCCAGCGCCGCAATGAGAATCCTTATTACAACTCAGTGATCCTGGCGAACCTTACCCAGATCAACACTTTCAAGGCCAACTTTGGGCTCGCGCCCGAGCAGCTCAACGTCAATCGAAAAAGCGACTATGACAACTTCCTGGTCAAGCTGGACGATTCCTTTACTGACCGCCAGTATATGTTTCTGCGGTACTTTTTCAATGATGGCCGCCTGACCAACGTATCGCCGCTGAATGACGGCTTTGATCTGCCTTCAGGCTTCAAAGACAACAATCTTCGCGATCAGTCAGTGGTTGGCAGCCTTACCTCGACTTTTTCATCGCATTTGGTGAACGAACTGCGGTTGCAATACGGCCATAGGACGTTCGACTTTCCCACGGTTACCACGCAGCCCCACCTGGAAGTGCTCAACACGTTCACGGCAGGCGTGAACCGCGGCAACCCTGACTTCTACCAGGAAAGCCGCACTGAGATCGTGGACAATGTAACTTCGCAACATGGCAGGCACACGCTCACCTTCGGCGGCGACTTCAGCCACGTGAATACGCTGGAGTCATTCCCGTTGTTCTACCCTTTTGAAGCCGACTTTGGTTGCCTGTTCGCAGCACAATGCCCATTCAGTCTGGAGGCCGGCTCTCCGCAGGTTCTTTTCTTTGAACGATTCCAGGCCCCGACTTTCACTGAGCCAACCTTCAATACCTCCGTGTTCCAGGGACAGAGAATCTCTGATGCCGTTCGCCATCAGGCCGAAGGCGATACTCCGCACAACTATGGCGGGTTCTACGTCCAGGACACATGGCAGGTGAGAAACAATTTCAGCTTCAACGCCGGCTTGCGCTATCAGTTTGAGACCTTTCCCTCAAATGTTCTGAATGGCCAGAAAGCGGAATTTGATCCGCGCGCGGGCTTTGCTTATCACTTTGGCGGCAAATACAACATAGTTCTTCGCGGCGGAGCGGGCATATTCCATGGGATCATCCCTATGCCTCTGCTGGCATGTCAGGCGCCTTCCTGCGGCGGCACCACGGGAACCTTCCCCGGCCGTCCGGATGAAAACGCTCTTAACGCTGCAACCCGTCTCTTTGCCTTTGCCAGCGCTCCGAACATCACGCAGATCGCATTATCAGACATGCTGACCGGGACTTATCCTGACGCTGCGCCACTGGGCTTCTGTCCGGGTGGCACCGTGGCTGGCTGCGGCTTCTTTGGCGATGCCGTGATCGCGCGTTTCGACAAAGACCACAAGGCACCGTATGGAATCCAGACCAGTTTGGGGCTCGAATTCCAGCCGACAAAGAACTCAGCTCTCGATATCAGCTTCTTGCGTTCCAAAGGTGTGCATCTGGGAAGCTTCTTCAACGTGAATCAGCCTGATCCCAGCGGCCAAGTGACGGTCCACAATTCCCAAGGACAAACTGGCGTTAAGAACACTTACTTTGCCGCTCCCGGCGTTCCGGGTGCGCGCAGCGCTGCACCGGGCTTCCCAACTTTATACGCCGTCTATTTTGAGGCGGCCTCGCGGTGGAACTCCGAGTGGAATGGCCTGCTGGTGAACTTCAACAAGCGCATGAGCCATCACTTCAGCACCGGGGTTAGCTATACCTGGTCAAAGG
>JAICWB010000295.1 GCA_025935035.1 Terriglobales bacterium | reverse complement strand
GAGAGCCGGTGGGAACGTTAATTAAACAATAATTCAACAGTGAGGTCGAGTGAAGACAACGGCCAACGCTGGCAGCAATCGCTTTGAGATTGATGCAGGTAAGTATGCCGCTTACCTGGAAACACCGGAAGGCCGGTTGCGCGCTGATCTGACTTTTGCCAACTTGCAGGGATTTCTAGGGCCAGCAAAAGATTCGCTGCGCGCGTTGGATCTAGGATGCGGTACCGGGGCAATGAGTGTTCGCCTGGCGCAGCTTGGCCATCAAGTCACGCTGCTGGATTCCTCTCCAGCGATGCTTGATCTTGCGCAGCACGCCGCACAAGAAGCACGAGTCGCTGAGAAGATCACGTTGAAGCTCGCCGATGCCGCGCGACTGGCGGATCTATTCACAACTGAATTGTTCGACGTAATTCTTTGCCACAACCTGCTCGAGTATGTCGATGATCCCCAAGCCGTGCTGGGTGGCGCTGCACAAGTGATGCGGGATTCATCGGCGGTACTGTCTATCCTGGTGCGCAATCAGGCATGCGAAGTCTTGAAAGCTGCGATTCAAGCAGGTGATTTGGCCGCTGCGGAAAACAACCTTGAAGCGGAGTGGGCACATGAGTCTCTGTACGGCGGCAAAGTGCGACTGTTTACGCCAGAGGGTCTCGAAGCCATCCTGCAAGCGGCCTCACTCACAATCGCCGCAAAGCGGGGCGTGCGCGTAATTGCGGATTACTTGCCGCCGAAGATTTCTCGCGACGCTGAGTACGAACGGATCTTTGAACTGGAGCGCAAACTCGGCAGGCTTCCAGAATTTGCCGCTGTTGCCCGTTATGCGCAATGTTTGGCCCGCCGCTCGCATCCTTAATGGAGTATTGTGTTGAAGATGGCGCTTCCATCCACTACTTCCGGCGCGGTGGCGCTTGGCACCGGCATTTCACTCGGGCTGGGGCTCACCAACGAGTGCAATCTTGCCTGCGCCTTCTGTTATCGCGATCCCACTCGCACCGACCGTCTCTCCCTGGATCAAGTCAAATCAGTCATGGAGCGTCTGCCGGTCCGCTCCGTAAATCTTGGCACCGGCGAGAACGGCATGCATCCGGAATTCAAGGCGATCTTGGCCTACTTGCGAACTCAACCGGCCAAGCTCACCATCACCTCCAACGGTCATAGTGTTGCAGTTTTAGAGGACAGCGACTTGCGCGCCTTTCACGATATCGAGTTCTCTCTTGATTACCCGAATGAAGCCGAACAGGATAAGCAGCGTGGCCTTGGCAACTGGGCACTCATCCATGAGCAGGCCGAGCGATGTGTGAGGCTGGGCGTGCCCGTGACAATTATTGCGGTCATGATGAAGTCAAACTACTTGCGCCTAGCAGAGGTGGCGCGAGTGGCCCAAAAATTTAGCGCGCCCTTGCGAGTGAATGTTTATCAATCAGTGCGTTCTGACGTGTACGCGCTCACGTATGAAGAATACTGGGAAGGTTTTCGACAGCTACTTGAGAAGACTGATGTGATCACTATCGGCGAGCCACTGGTGCGGGCGATGGCTGGCCTTCCGCCTCGTACTGGCGGATGCGGCATCAGCACCATTCGCGTGACTCCGCGCGGTACCACTCAACCGTGCGTCTATTGGCAGGGAAATGGAGCGCCCTTGCCTGAATTGATAAATTTAGGACCAAAGTTGATCGAAACAAATCCATTCATTGAAGCGCGGTCTCTGCCCACGGCATGCCAGTCCTGCAATTTTCATGATGCATGTCATGGCGGCTGCGCCGGCCGGCGGCGACTGCAAGCTGCGCTTCCGGAACCTGATTTTTACTGTCCCGTTATTCGTGGACAGACGCAAAAACTAGACATCACGATGGCTGCGGCACGGGACCTTCCCAAGGGAGAGAGTTCCTGCACTACAATCGTGATGGCGCGGAGTTAAACATGAAACGTTTCCTGGCTTCAGGCAAGACGAGCTTCTTATTGGCTGCCGCTCTCATTTTTATATTTGGAAGTGCTAGTTTCATTGCTTCACGGCCTGTGATGGTGACAGCATGGGCGGCACAAAACAACGCGAATGCCAGTTCTCAGCCTACGCCACGCAAGACAAGCAAACCCTACACTGGGGATCTATCGATCTTTGAGACGAAAGACCGCGACGAAAAGTTACAGGTCCAGCGTGTGATGGATATTCTCAGGATTAAGGAAGGTGTCAACGTAGCTGATATCGGGGCTGGTTCAGGATGGTTTACTGTTCGCGCCGCGAAGCGGGTGGAAAACACCGGAGTTGTCTACGCTGTGGACATCAATCCAGATGCCATTGCTTATATAAATCGGCGCATTAAGCAGGAAGGCGTCAACAACGTTCACACGATCCTGAGCACAGAAGACGATCCCAAATTGCCGAAAAACAGCGTTAATTCCGTATTGCTACTAAAGACCTATCATGAGGTCGCGCATCCCGTGCTTCTGCTCCAGAACTTGCGAAGCGCTCTGCGCGATGGAGCAAGAATCGGCATCATTGATAAGAATGGCAACGGCGAGGACCACGGCGTTTCGCGTGATGTGGTAATAAAAGAAGCCGCTGAGGCTGGTTATCAGTTGTTGGAGCAATACGACTTTGTGAAGGGGGACGGACAAGATTATTTTCTTGTCTTCCGCTTGAAATCGACAGCTAAGTAACCCGGAATCCCCTGCATCCCTCAGAGAACCCGCTTTGATTAATATTTGGGGGCTATCACAGAGCGCAGCCCGGTCAGAACCGGGCTGTGCTCTGTGATTTATTTTGCGTCAACCCAGTTATCCGAACCTGACACCTTAACGGCTACATTAGTAAAGAAAACGTGTACCGGATTGCCGTCTGCTGTGCCTTTGTGGTCCGTTGAGATCGTAAGAGGCCCTGCCTGCTTGTAGCCTTCCCATGTCACGTCAACCAGGTTCGGCTTTACCGTCCCGCCATGATGGAAGATCATTTTCTGGATTCGGTTGTCGGCTCCGACAAAGACTTCCCAGGTATCGCCGGGGGTGTAACCACCATTAGAAGGATATTTCACCACCACATGGTGAGCGGAGCCTTTTCCTCCTGGTATTTTTTGCATGCCTTTATCTTCTATGCTGGCCCCGCTGTCCCAGACAAAGTGGAATGGGAGAAGCAGCCAGTACTGATCGTTGATGAACCCCGGATCAATTTCTTTCTTCACATTTTCAGGTTGACTGTCGAGCTGAGAGCGAACGTATGTCACCTTTACGTCCTTGCCTGCCTTGTCTTTTCCTTCGTAAGTGACTCGGTCGGCTTTGGGCTCCCAG
>JAICWB010000285.1 GCA_025935035.1 Terriglobales bacterium | reverse complement strand
TTTTCCAGGCGCTTGCAGGTATCCAGCACAGCCTTGTGCTCGGTCACGCTGGTGATGATGTGGTTGCCCTTCTCGCGATACATCTCCGCCACGCCTTTGATCGCGAGGTTGTTGCTCTCGGTGGCGCCGCTGGTGAAGATGATCTCTTTCGCTGTCGCGCCAATAAGTTTGGCGATCTGTTCTCGCGCCGTCTCCACGGCGGCTTCCGCTTCCCATCCGAACTGGTGATTGCGGCTGGCCGCATTGCCGAACTTGCCGGTGAAGTAGGGCATCATGGCCTCAAGCACACGCGGATCCATCGGCGTGGTGGCGTGGTTGTCCAGATAAATTGGGAGCTTCACGCCTGGCGGCAGATCATGTGTCGTGGTGTTTCCATTTCCGTTGGTCTCAGGTTTCGTCATTGCGTCTGTTTCTCCAAAAAATCTAAAAGCTTTCTTCCTTAGAACCGTTAAAAAACTTATGCCAGCGTCACCAGATTCGATTGTGGCGCCCTTGCTTCCGATTCATTGCGCTCCGTCTTAACGGCGGTCTCCCGCATGTCCGCGATGGTGATCTTGTTCAGCACTGCGTGAATGCTGTCATTCACTTTCTTCAGCGGCTCTTTCACATTGCACTTCACGCTCTGCACGCATTCGCCTTTGTGCGTGCTGCACGAAGTGATGAACAGCGGACCATCGATCGCCTTGATGGCCTCAAATGCCGTGATGTGTCGCGCGTCGCGGGCCAGGGCGTATCCCCCGTTGATGCCGTGTTGCGATACCAGCAAGCCGGATTTCACCAACCTCTGCAGGATCTTCGCCAGCGCCTCTTGCGGAATGGCGTATTCGTCAGCTATCTCTTTCGCAGAGCACGCGCTGACCGTGCCGTTCGCAGCGTCGCGCGCTGCGGCCTCTGCCAAATGTTTCAGGGCGATGAGTCCGTAGTCGGCTTTTTTGGTCAGCTTCAGCATTTGCCTATATAGAGGGGCCGGACGCTATGTCCGACTCTTTTAGTCGTATATAAGTTTACGCCTTAGTTCCAGAGGTTTGCAAGCGAGGGCAGGGAATGGGAAAAATCAGGGATTAGGAGGTAAGTCCTGTGGATTGAGCGGGGTGGAATTGGGAGTGAAATTAGTCGGATATTGTAGCTGTGGCTTCGGTGAACGAAGCATCAATATCAATGCCGTCAAGGCAACAAGATTCACTCCAATGTTCCAACTTTCAGGATTGGTAAACAGCTCAAGAGTGATAGAAGCTCCGACATTGAAATTGAAGTTGAGTTTCGGTTGCGCGTTATCCCAAACTACCGAAAACAACACTCCGGTGAAGAAATCATAGGTAAAGCCATGAACAAGAAGAATGGGAACTTGCGCCGCAAGAAGGATCTCAGCCCAGATCTTTGCTCCGGGATTCCCCTTCCAGAGCGCCCAACCGGTCCAACCGCTTGCCGCGAAAACCAAGAGGAAGCATGAAAATAAGACGAACATTGCGGGGCGAGAGGTTGACGATTGGGCCAATTTGCTGAACATCCAAAAATCGATGACGCATCCAGAGAGGCCGCCTGCCCCGAGTAAGACGGCGACGGTGCGAATGATCTGCTTTTCCCTTCGTGCAGCGCGCTCTTGCTTTGTCATTTGATTCTCTCAGTGTTTCGGCAACACTCCCAAATGATCCAGCCCGCTCAACACAAACTGCACCGCGATCGCCGTCAGCAACAGCCCGAAAATCCGCATCATGATGCCTATGCCAGTCTGCCCCAGATAGGAGCTCACCCGATCAGCGGCTGCCAGGATCACGAATGAGAGCAGCGATGTCACCGTGATCGCGATGAACACAGGGATCGTGTGCTCCACCGTCGGATTCGGCCCCATCAGCACCATCACCGTCGATATCGCTCCCGGCCCGGCGAGCATAGGTATGCCTAGCGGCACGATGCCTGCATCCTCTTTTTCAGCGCCTTCTTCCGTCTCTTTGGGTAGCTCCTGTGTGGTGGAGCGTTTGGCCTGGATCATCTCAATGCCGATCAGCAGCAGGATGATGCCACCGGCGATCTCAAACGCAGGCAAGGTGATCCCAAAAAATTTGAAGATAAGGCCGCCAGCCAGGGCGAAGGCATTGAGCACGATGAAGCAAGTCATGGCTGCGCGTCGCGCCATGCGTCGGCGGCGCTTAGGCTCAGAATTCGGCGCCATGGTAAGGAACGCCGGAATCGCCGCGAACGGGTCCACCAGGAAGAAGATGGAGCTGAGCGCAACTATCGAGAACTCAAGCCCGTCTTTGAATGCTTCATGCATGCGGAAACACTATACGCGACGGCGTTTCCCGTTTCCGGTTTTCCGTTTCCCGACCGTGCAAAAGCAAAGGTAAAAGCTTTTCAACACAAAGAACACAAAGTCCACTAGGGTCACAAAGAAAACCGTTTAGGTTTTGACTTTGGTTCTACCCTCTCGTTTTCTTAGTGCCCTCGGTGAACTCTGGGTCCTCTGTGTTGAAAGCTTTTGGTTTTTTCGGGAAACGGGAAACGGGAAACCGGAAACCTGCGTCCACGGACTAACCCGATGGAATCACGCGAGTTTCGGGCCATTTGATTAAGGCTAATTGCCGATTTCACCTGCTGGCCGAAACAGGTACTCTCAACGGGTGAGAAAGTCCTACACAGGACGCATGCAATTCTTGCTCGCCCTTGCGTTAACGCTGTCGCTCGCTTCGCTGAGCTTCGCCGCAGACGACAACAACAGCAATACCGCGCACGGCGATGCCACCAGTGCGAATAGCACCGCCACTGTGGCGAGCGTCGATCACACTCCGACAAAAGTCGGCGTCGTTGCGCCGAAGATCCCGCAGCTGCAAGCTACGTATCACATCAGCGCCGGGCTCGATGGCGACATCTTTCCCGTCTTCGCCAACTACGCTTCCTTGCAGTCACAAGATGGACGCAAATGGGGCACGGTCGCCGTCACCATCCAGAATCCCACTGACCGCGCGCTCCGCAACCGCATCGCAGTGAAGATCGCGGGATGGAGTGACGACGAGATCCAGACGGTCGACATTCCTGCTGGACAATCACGCACCTTCAAATTTGCACCCAGCTTCTTGCCGCGCCTTTATCACAACCATGAGATCTCAGCCGGAAGCGCTCGCGTAGAAGTGAGCGATGTTACCGGCCACTCGCTCTATGAAGGCACTGTGCCCGTCCGCCTGCGCTCAGTGGACGACATGTTCTGGGGCGCAAACTTCAAGTACGCGCCATTCATTGCAAGTTGGGTCACGCCGCACGCGGCGGAGATTGAAAAGATCCTGAGCATCGCGAAGGATAAAGTGCCCGCTCGCCGCCTACCCGGATACGAAGATTGGAAAGATGCCGCCGGACAGGAGAAGAGCACTGAGACTCAGGCCCGTGCCATCTATGCGGCTGTGAAAGAGCACGGCGTCTCTTACGTAAAGAGCTCGATGACCTTTGGCAAGAAT
>JAICWB010000052.1 GCA_025935035.1 Terriglobales bacterium | reverse complement strand
TAGATTTAGGGCGACTTGAATCTCGCTCTCAACAATCTGCTGCACAGTTGGTGGGCCTGGCTGACCACGGCGGGAATCCTCGCTATGGGCGGGATCGGCAGCGCTATGCGTCAGGACGAACGCGGACTGCGCCTGCCGATCATCGTTGGAGCAGTCACGTCGATAGGCGCTCTGCTTTGCGGAGCTATCGGCGTGGTGATGCTGGTGCGCTGGATGATGAACTGACGGGTCAGTCGTCCCTTCGGGACTTGGCGTTCTCTTCGACGGCTACCCGGCACTGTGTGCCGGGCTACTCTCAGTCGCCCTTCGGGCTTATGCGGCGCAATCAGTCTTGTTTTCTTTGCCGGCTCAACCCGCGCGACGCATCTTCGTCTTTTGCGCGGAACTGGCCGAACTCTTGGAGCGTTCCTGCTTTTTGTCGCTCTTCCCTTTCGCGGTGGTATTGCTCATTGCCCGGGCGTCAGGCTGGGTGCCCACATGCTTGTCTGCCATGATTTGCCTCCTAGCAGTAGGATGCGCTGGGGTGGCGGTTGGTTCGCAGTTGTAAATCATCTCCTGTGTTTACAATGCTTTACAAAAATTTGAGACTTCCACAGGTTTTCTTTCGTATCATTATCAGCAATCACAGATTGCTATAAACCTATGTCATTCGCCGCATTAGTGGCTACACCCTGGTTGGAGCGAGAAGGCGCGAAGATCGCGCGCGGATTGCGCCGCCATGATCCTGACACGCTTGACCACCTCATTGAGGTCTATCAGCACCGTCTCTTGCGCTACCTCGTGTACCTAACCGGCAACCGCGAGTTCGCGGAAGACCTCTTCCAGGAAACGTGGATGCGCGTGCTGGAGCGCGGTAATCAGTACAACGGCAAGTCGCGTTTTGATACGTGGCTGTTCGCCATCGCGCGGCATCTGGTGATCGACGCTTCGCGCAAGAAGTCTTGTTTGAGTCTGGAAGCACTCACAAATCCGGCGGAAGAATCCAATGTGGCGCCGATGGAGTTTGCCAGCGCCGAGCCGACGCCTTTCGAGCATTCGCACATGCGCGAAGAATCTGAACGCGTGGATTCCGCTCTCGCGCACCTTGATGCTGTACAGCGTGAAGTGTTGATGTTGAGGTTTCAGGAAGAGATGTCGCTGGATGAGATCGCAGAAGTGACCGGAGCGCCGCTTTCTACGGTGAAGTCGCGTTTGTATCGCGGCTTGGAAGCGCTGCGTCCCCGGCTTGAGGCTACCCCGGCGCAGGCGGTGAACGCATGAGCCCGAAGAATAGTCGAATGGATTGCGACCGCGCGCTAGATCTGCTGATCGCCCGTGGTATGGAACTCGCCGAGCGTGATTCCAATTTCCTCCAGTCGCATGTCGTATCCTGCCCTTCCTGCTCTGAACAATCCCAGACAATCAATCGCGCAGTAAATGACATGCGGTCATCGGTAACGTATGCGAATCCGGCGATGGTACGCGCCACGCAGATGCGCGTTCGCGCTCGTGCTGCCGAGTTGCGGCTGCAGCAAGAGACGATGCGTCCGCTGTGGATCTCAAGCGCGCTCGCTCTGGGCTGGGCGGTAGTAAGCATGCCGCTGTTGTGGCAGGGTTTCTCATGGTTGGGACACGCCACTCACATGCCTGAGCTGGTATGGCAGACGGGTTTCGGCATCATGGCGCTGGCACCCATCACTGCTGTTGGCACGATCGGCCTGGCGAGCAAATTTCATAACAAGGCCACTTCTTAGCGCTACTTTTGACAGGGGACTCGTCAATCCATGCAGACTAACTACTCACCGGATCAAGGAACGCGCGGCTACAAAGAAGATACGCGGCTGGTTCCGTGGTGGTCTGTATTGCTGGCGGTCTGCGCATTCGTAGGATGGCAGGCCATTACGTTCCGCATCCTCGTCCCGCTGGATCCGCATCCGAAGCCGACCGCTCTCGTGCTGTTCTGGAGCATCTTCATCGGCGTCTTCTTCGCGTTTTACATGTTGATGATCGGGTATGTGAACCGCGACGCGAAGCGTCGTGGCATGAGCCCCACGTTCTGGACCATTATCATGCTGTTCCTGCTGGCCTCGGGCATCGGGTTCATCGTTTACTTCCTGCTGCGCCAGCCGCTGGTGCAGAGCTGTCCGAAGTGCATGGAGCGTATCGAACCGGATTTCAACTTCTGCCCAAGGTGCCACTGCCAGTTGAACGCCATGTGCGATGAGTGCCACCACTCCGTACGCGCAGGCGATATCTACTGTGCACATTGTGGCAACTCCGTAGAAACGCCTTCGCTGGTGCGGGCGCGGTAGGGCGGTTTCTCGTTTCTCGTCTCTCGACATTCGGGGGCTAAGCCCCCAGATTCTTTTTTTGGTGTCTTTAACGGCACGCGGTAAACCCGTGCCCTGACTGAGAGTGCATGTTTTCTCCACTCCGTTGGCCTTGGATCGTCTTGTCCTTTGCTGTTGTGCCTGTGCGACGCCTTTTCCCTTATACTTTTCCAGATGCCGCTAAGTACCCTTATCATTGATGACGAGCAGCTTGCTCGCGACGAACTCAATTTCCTGCTGAAAAATGTCGGGGATGTTGAAGTCGTGGCGCAAGGTAAGAACGGGGTGGAGGGGATCAACCTGATCCGTGAGCACTCACCCGACCTGGTTTTTCTTGACGTGCAGATGCCGGGCCTCGACGGCTTTGGCGTGATCAAAAAGTTGCTCGATAAGAAAGTGGCGATGCCACAGGTGATCTTTGCCACGGCATTCGACCAATATGCGGTAAAAGCATTCGAAGTGAACGCTGTCGATTATCTGCTTAAGCCCTTCGACAAGAAGCGCGTGGCGCAGGCGGTCGAAAAAGCCAAGGCGAGGAAGAAAGACGCAGCTGGCAATCCTGACGCGAAGTTTGAGACGCTGGTGAAATTGCTAGAAGCGCAGTCTCAGCCACAACCGGCCGCACGCAGCAGCAAGATCATGATCCGCGCCGCGGGGCGACTGATGCTGGTGGACCAAAAGGATATTTGCTACGCGTCGATCGAAGACGGCGTGATCAGCGTTGTGACAGCGCAGATGGAAGGACAATCGAACTGCCGCACGCTGGAAGAACTATTGGAAAGTCTTGATCCCGCCGCTTTCTGGCGGGCGCACCGCGGCTATGTGGTGAACATCAACCGCATCAAGGAAGTAGTGCCGTGGTTCAAGAGCAGCTATCAGTTGCGTATGGACGACAAGAAACAGACGGAAGTGCCAGTGAGCCGCGCGCAGACGAAGCGTCTGCGCGAGCTCTTTGGACTTTAGCGCTCGACTTCCTAGATACGCACTTCGCTGCGGCGTGCACGCACGGTGAAGGTGCCGCCGGCCGCTAGTGCGGCCAATCCCAACAAAGCGAACAATGGCAGTTCTGAGCCACTTGCCGGAAGCTGCTTCCTGGCAAGCGCTGGACTTGTGTTGGCCTGGCTATCCATTTGCGGCGTGGTGGCTTCGCTATTCTGCGTGGCATTCGTGGCCGGTGTGCTGTGCTGCGCGCTCGCATTCGCCGGCTGCTGCTGGGCGGCGGAATTGTCCTGCGCTTCATACGCTGCACGGTTCGGATCGGGCATCGCGCTGGCAACGGTGTTGTCAGTAGCGTTCACATTGGCGGTGGCCTGGCTACGTGCCAGTGCTGCTTGCACGGCGGCGTAATCGCCTGCGCTCATCACACCTTCGGGAACAGACGCTGAACCACTCGAGCCGTAGGTGGCGGAGGCTTGATCGCTTTGCGGCAAGTCGGCCGCGTTCGTGTCAGCCGTGCCATAGCTCGCATGGCGAATGCTGCTGTTGTCGAACTGGCGGGGGTGCTTCGCCGCACGCTCTGCTTTGTACTTGCGCGCTATATCAGCCAAGCTCACGTTCGGTTGGCTCGCCGGGGCGCTGGAGAAATTTCCCATGCCGGTGCCGAAGGCCGTCGCGGTGCCGTTCGAGCTTGTGGTGTTAGCGGCGCCTGTAGCGACGGTCGGGGCTGGCGTCGCTGGCAAAGTGCTGCCGATCAACGTGCCGCCGTTGGGTTCGAACACACTTCCAGCACCGCCGTTGCGTGAATCATTCACGCTCATGTCGGGCGGAGCCCCGGTGGCAGGACCATCCCCGGGCAACGCTGCATTCGGGGGCGTTAAAACGGGAGGGCCGGGCATAGCCGGAGCCACGTATCCCCCATTGACGGTCACGCCCGCAGGCGTTTGGCAAACTGCCATTAATGAACTTGCTAACCCAAAAACCAATAACCAGCGAAACATAGGAAACTCCCGCAACTTACGCTGGTTTCTTTGAGTACTACTTAGTTACCAGGGGATGCCAGCCTAGGGAATGGGAGTGGCGGGATTTTGGTCCTGCGGACCCATGGGCCTTAGGAGCCGACGTAGCGGGCGTAAAGGCTTCGGGCGACGGCGGTGTCCGTGGTGCCTTTGATGATGGCGCGGCCGTCGGGAAAAAGAGTCATCTCGTAATCGTCGCGCCAGAACTTCAGGACAAAGTCATTGTGCTTCACGCGGCCATGCGGCGATAGGCGCCCCTCCATCTCTGGGAATGAGATAGGACGGTGTCGCTCGTGGATCTGCACGGAGTTGCGTCCGCAGAGCGTGATGTGGGGGCGACCTTCGCCGGCAAGATATGGAAATTGTCCTGCGCCGCACGTGGGGCAATCGACGCGGGGCTTGGCGGTAGCGATCTCTGAGCGGTCATTCGCCCAGAGATCGAAGGAAAGTAGTGAGCGGCGAAGTTTGTCTGTATTCCCGACAAGGAATTTCAGCGCCTCGGTGACTCCGACCGAGGCAACAAAATTTGCAGCCGTATTGAGGATTCCAGCCGTGTCGCAGGTTTCGACAATGCCTTGTGGGGCGGCAGGAAAGACGCAACTAAGACACGCCGTCTGACCGGGCAGAATGTTCATCGTCAGGCCGTATGCGCCGACGGCCGCCATGTAGATCCATGGAATCTTTTTTTGAATGGCGAAATCGTTGATGAGGTAGCGGGTCTCGAAATTGTCTGTTGCGTCGAGGATCAGTTGAACATTTCCTAGGAGGTCGGCCGTGTTGGCTGGTGTCAGGTCCGCGACGATGCCGTCCAGCTGCACGTCTGAATTCACTGCCACTATCTTCTTCGCGGCTGCAAGGGCTTTTGGCATCGATTCGGCGGCGTCATGCTCGTCAAATAATGATTGGCGCTGCAAATTGCTGGGCTCGACGTAGTCCCGGTCGATCACGCGGATGTATCCCACGCCCGCGCGCGCAAGCAATCCTACGACAGATGACCCGGTGGCTCCGCAGCCGACCACTGCGACACGCGACTCCCCTAATTTCGCCTGCCCCTGCGGCCCGATGCCGCGGAACAATTCCTGGCGCGAGTAGCGGTCATGAAAAGGCCCCGGCGCGTTTGTCATCATTTTGTTCATGTCATAGTCACAATAGGAGATAACAATCAGGGTTAGCGTTTATTATAAGTGTGCCGCAAGCAGCCGGTTTTAAGCTTGGTTCGCCCCCGTGCGGGCGTGCGCTGGTTTGCTTTTCTTTTGACCCTGACCTGTACAGAAAGGAACTGAGTGTCGCAGCACCGTGCGGCGAGATTTCTGGGAGCGTTTTTGCTGGCACTTTGGGCCTGGACGGCGAGCAGTGTCAGCCTTCTCTCCCAGACGCAGCCTGTGCCGCTGGACCTCACAGCTTATCTCGGTTCTAAGGTCGCCACCGTCGAATTCAAAGTTCTTCAGGCGGACGGCAACACTCGCATGGCTGCGGAGTCAGACAGACTGATGGCCGCGGTACCGCTGAAAGACGGCGACGTGCTCACCTCACAGAAACTTCATGCGGCTATCCAGGGTCTTTATGGAACAGGAAAGTTTGCCAACATTGAAGTGCTCGCGTCCAAGTTAACCCACGAACAAGTGGCGTTGACTTTTCTTACTCAAGCGAATTTTTTCGTTGGCTCCATCAACATAGCGGGTGAACCCAAGCCGCCCTCTGCCAACCAGCTTGCAAACGCTACCAAACTGGGACTAGGTGAGTTGTTTGATCCCGCCGCGTTGCCGCAATCCATTGAGCGCATGAAGAGCGTGCTGGAGGACAATGGGTATTACCGCACGACCGTCACTGCCGACTATGAGGAGAACCCTGATACACAGCAGGTGAACCTGTATTTCACTGTTGTTCCCGGCGACCAGGCACTGGTGGGAAAAATATCAGTCAAAGGCGATGCCGGCATGGGCGCGGAAGAAGTGGAAAATGTCGCGCACCTGCATCCGGGCGATGCGGTCACACCGGCGAAGATCACTCGTGCGCTGGCCAAACTGCGCAAGAAATATCAAAAGGGAAAACGGCTGGAATCGCAGGTCAGCATCACGCAACGCGTGTATCAGCCGGCGAACAATACTGTGGATTTCGAGTTCCAAATAGTGCGAGGGCCGCAGGTGGAGATCGCCGTCGAGGGAACGCACCTCACCAAGGGGCAGATCAAGAAATACATCCCCGTCTACGAAGAGAGCGCAGTTGACGATGACCTGCTGAACGAAGGCAAGAAGAATCTTAAGGACTACCTTCAGACAGAAGGTTTCTTCGACGCGAATGTCACGTACACCAAGAAGCAACCTGATAATTCCCAGGTGTCCATCGTCTATGACGTAGATCGAGGGGCTCGGCATAAATTCACGTCGCTGAAGATCACGGGAAACAAATACTTTGACGAAGATACGATCCGGGAGCGGATGCAGGTGGCGCCGTCCAGCCTGCTGCTCTATTACGGCCGCTTCAGCCAGGCCATGCTTAATGGCGACGTGGAGGCTATCCGCGCGCTTTATACCACCAATGGATTCCGTGCGGCGAAGATAGACGCTCAAGTCATCGACGACTGTAACAACAACCACGACGATATCTGCGTGGTGGTGCACATCGATGAGGGCGCGCAAACGCTTGTTAAATCGCTCAGCATCGAGGGCAACGTATCTTTTCCCGATGAACAGATCCATGACATAGTCAGCACCACAGAAGGCCAGCCTTACTCAGAGTTCAACGTGTCCACTGATCGTGAATCCATCGCGAGCTTCTACTTCAATCACGGATTCCCAGATGTGAAGCTCGACGCATATGCCGATGCCGACCCCAAAGAACCGGCCCGCATGAATGTGCGTTACGTGATCACGGAAGGGACACAGCAATATATTCGTCAAGTGATCGTGAGCGGAGCGGAACACACCAGGCCGTATGTGATCGACCGCGAGTTGACCATTGCACCGAATCAGCCGTTGAGCGAGTTGGACATACTGGAAACGCAGAAGAGACTTTACGACCTGGGGATCTTCAGCGAAGTGAACGTTGCTATTCAGAATCCGGAGGGCTCACTGCCGGACAAGAACGTGCTTATACAAGTGGAGGAAGCCCGGCGATATACATTCACATACGGATTCGGTTTTGAAGCGCAGACCGGCGATACCGGGAATGTCTGCCTGAACTCCACCAGTAATGGGGGACAAACGGTCACGTGCAATCCGCAGGGCAGGACGGGCGCCAGTCCACGATTCTCATTCGACGTGACGCGCATAAATTTTCTTGGACGCGACCATACTGTGCTGCTTAAGACCGTGATCGGGCGATTGCAGCAGCGCGGGCTCATCAGTTATGAAGCGCCACACTGGTTCAACAACGCAGACAAGACGCTTACCTTTGACGCCTTCTACGACAAAACCCAGGACGTAAACACTTTTACCGCGGAACGGCTTGAGGGCTCGGCGCAGATCAAGCACATCGTGAACCGTGGGACGACACTGCTTTATCGTATGACCTATCGGCGCGTCAGCGTTGACACTTCAACGTTGCAGGTCAGCTCAGACCAGATTCCGCTGTTGTCGAAGCCGGTCCGGGTCGGCTTCCCTAGCATCACTTTTATTCGCGACACTCGTGATAATCCCATCACCTCTACGCGCGGCACTTATACGACTGCGGATCTAGAAGTCGCCTCCAGCATCTTTGGTTCCCAGAGTAGCTTCACCAAATTCCTGGTACAGAATTCCACTTACTACCAGTTGAACAAGAACGCAAAAGCGGACCGCCGGTGGGTACTGGCGCGTTCTACGCAGATCGGCATTGAAGTTCCGTTCGGTTCGCCGCAACAGGCGTTCCTCCCGTTGCCTGAACGGTTCTATACCGGCGGCGCAAACTCGAATCGGGCGTTCGCTATCAATCAAGCCGGGCCTCGCGACTTGCAGACCGGGTTCCCCATCGGCGGCGGTGGTGTGTTCGCGAACAATATCGAACTGCGGACTCCGCCGGTCGATCTTCCTTGGCTGGCGGACAATCTGAGCTTCGTGTTCTTCCACGATATGGGCAATGTATTTGACACACCGCATGACATGTTCCATAGCTTCTTCAAAGTCCGGCAAAACAATGTAAGCAGTTGCCTTGACGTGAACAATCCCAATGCGGGCTGCGACTTCAGTTATATGGCGCACGCTCTCGGCACAGGATTGCGTTACAGGACCCCCATTGGGCCGGTACGGTTTGATATGGGATATACGCTGAATCCGACGATCTTTCCCGTGCGCACCACGACTCCGCCTCATGCGGAGAGCCTCAAGCACTTGAATTTCGTCATCAGCATAGGACAGACATTTTGAGACGACTCTTTCAACTCGCATCGCTGTTCATGCTAACGGCGGCTTCTCTATGCGCACAGCAAGTCATCGACCGAGTGGTGACCGTGGTCAATGGCCGGGTGATCACGCAGAGCGAATGGGAGGAGCAAGAGCGTTTCGAAGCGCTTGACCAAGGCAAGCCTCCAGTACAAGTGCAGCATTCACAGGAAGCGCTGAACCGCCTGATCGATCGGACTTTGTTATTGCAACAGATGGCGGAATTGAATTTCCGTCCGCCTACGCCGGAGGCAGTACAACGTGAGATTGAAGATGTAAAAAAGCAGCTTCCGCCGGCGAAGTCTGCGACCGACGACGCATGGCGCGAGACACTAGCCGAGTATGGCATCCCTGAAGATGACTTTCATCAGATCGTGACGGACCGGGCGAACGTTGCGCGTTTCATTGATGTCCGGTTCCGCTCCAATGCGCGCATCAGTCCTATTGAACTTGATGCCTATTACAAAGACACATTTGTTCCGCGATTCCAGAAGGCATCCGGCAACAAGCCCGCGCCCGCGCTTAAAGACGTGCAAGACAAGATCCAGCAGATCCTGATCGAACAGCGAGTCACGCAGGATTTGGATTCCTTCATTCAGAGTCTGCGAACGCAGGCCGTGATCCGCAAGGTTTCGCCAATGAGCGGAGTCAAGTGACGCAGCAGAACTCCAATCCGCCGGTAAGAATGAAAAAGCGCTGGCCACTGGTGTTGCTTTTCCTCCTTATGGTGGGCATAGCCGCGGGCTGGTATCTCAACAGTGTGACGTTTGAGGATCAGGTGCGTGATCGGGTGATAGCGGAGTTGGAGCGAGCCACGGGCGGACGCGTCGATCTGCCATCTTTCCAATGGCACATAACAAAGCTGGAATTTGAAGCGAAAGATCTGACCATTCACGGTTCAGAGCCGCCAGCGCAAGAACCATATGCCCATGTGGATACGCTCAAGGTGAGACTGAAGATCCTTTCGTTCTTCGGCCGTGAGATCGGGCTGCGCTCGGTGGACGCTCAACATCCGGTTGTTCATATCATCGTTCGGCCTGACGGCTCAACCAACCAGCCTACTCCGTTGATCAGCGAAGACGAGCGGCAACCCAAGTCACTTTTTGCACGAATCTTTGACCTCGCCATCGACCGCCTCGATGTAAGCCACGGGGTTTTCGATTGGAATGAGAACCGCGTGCCGATCGACATTCACGCCGACAACGTCTCTGCCCGTCTGGCTTACGCCCTGGCAGATAAAAGCTATGACGGAACTCTCTCCGTCGGCCACTCCTCGGCAGTGTTGCAGGGTAAACAATCGCTGGTGTCATCCGCAGAGTTGCACGTTGGCATCAAGCGCGATGCAGTGGAGATAAAGTCACTGAAGTGGGCGTCTCTGTCTTCAAAACTCGAAGCCAGCGGGGCAATTTCAGAGCTTGAGAATCCCAAGCTTGATCTCGCGTACGACATGACGGTGAGCATGAAGGAACTGGGGGCGTTCACTGCCATCCCCGGAATGCGAAGCGGCACGCTGGAACTTCACGCCACTGGTAAGTTCTGGTGGGACCATTATCTCCAGTGCTTGTCGAACGGCACTGCCGTTCTGCATGACATGACATGGCAGGACGCGAACGTCAAAGTGCCGGGCATGAATGCGACGTCTAAATTCACACTCGATGACAAGCGCATCGTTCTCAGTGGCATTCAAGGACGCGTTCTCGGCGGCACGGCTACAGGAAATGTTGAGGTCACTGACTGGACCCATCACACTAAACACCCCGCCGCCAGTGCGGTGGCGGAAACGGGCGTCGGAACCTTGCAAGTGCACGGGATCCAAGCCGGCGAGGTTGCAACCGCATTCTCAACCACACAACTTCCCTTCGGCCGACTTAATGCGCACGGCTTGACTGACGGCACCGTGCATATTGCCTGGCACGGCTCCCTCGACCGGGCCGATGCCGCACTCGATCTCAACGTGACCGCTTCGCCTATCGCTTTCGGCCCGCCGGGGCTGCCCGTTTCAGGCCGGTTGGTGGGCACGTATCACATGGCCAGTGAGCAGATGGATTTTACTAAGCTGGATATGTCCACTGCCTCAACGCACGTGACCGCGAGCGGGACCATGGGAAGCGAAGCCGCGAAACTGAATGTGATCGCGCAGACTCAAAATCTGCGCGAATGGGACCCACTACTCTCGGCGTTCGGAAGCACGCCCGATCTGCCACTCCAACTTCAAGGCAAAGCCGCCTTCAACGGCTCAGTGACTGGACGCTTCACCGCGCCGATCGTGCGCGGACATCTTGAGCTAGCCTCGTTTGAAACTCTGTTACGGCTCAATCGAGATTCGAATGCTAAGCCGGTCCACATCTTCTGGGATTCCTTGACCGCTGACGTGCAATATTCGTCAAAATTCATTTCTGTAGCGAATGGTCGGGTGGGCCGGGGTACCGCCCAAGTAAACTTTTCCGGCCGCTCTACCCTCGTGAACGGCAGGCTCGACGACACCAGCGGATTCCAGACACAGGTCGAAGTGCGCAACGCGAATCTCGCTGACATCCAAAGCATTGCGGGATCAGATTACCCCTTGACGGGCAGACTCGATCTCACGGCGTACGCTTCCGGCACTCCTGTTTATTTCCGCGGAAGCGGCAGCTTTAATCTCACCGGCGGCACGGTGTATAACGAGCCATTCAAAAGCGTGCGCTCAGGCATGCGCTTCACGAATGATCATGTGCAAGTGCTCAATGCAGTGTTCTTGCAAAATGGCGCGCAGGTAACGGGCAGCGGGTCTTACAGGTTCACTGACAAGCAGTTCGATCTCGTAGCCCAAGGCACTAACATCGAGCTCTCCCACATAAAGTCACTGCAAAGTCCGCGCTTGGCACTGTCTGGGGAAGCAAATTTCCAGGCCAAGGCCTCGGGCACGTTCGAGAGCCCGTCTCTCGACGGCACACTGAATGTTCGCAACCTGAGCGGCAATGGTGAGGCGATCGGAGAGCTTTCAGCCTCAGCCGTGACCACAGGCCGTGAGATGAAAGTCACGGCCAAATCGCAATTGCGCGGCGCGGACCTGGAGGCGAATGGCAGTATTCATCTCGAAGGAGACTTCCCCGGCAAGATCGATCTTACGTTCAACAGGCTGGACTTCGATCCGCTGCTCCTTGCGTTCCTAAAAGGCCGCGTCACCGGCCACTCCTCTGCGAATGGCACGATGGAATTGAGTGGAGCATTTCGAAATCCGCGACAATCATTGGTGATGAACGGCTCCATCCAGCAACTCACGGCTGAGATCGAAAAGATCAACTTGAAGAATGATGGGCCCGTGGACTTCACCTATCAGGCCGGCGAACTGGTGTTGAAGCGCACGCACATCACGGGTGAGAACACTGACGTGGTGGCCGAAGGCACGGTGGCACTCAGCTCGAACGCGCAACTCGATATGAAGGCCGATGGCCGCGCCAACCTGCAACTGTTCCAGAGCCTGAGCCCCGGGCTCACGTCATCAGGAGTGGCCGCCATGCAGTTGTTCATCACGGGCACGCCGCTCGCGCCGACCCTGAATGGCGAAGTGCAGATCGAACATGCCGCCATTGCGCTGGCTGATATTCCGAATGGGTTGAGCGAGGTGAACGGCACTCTTGTGTTCAACGAGAACCGCCTGCAGATCCGTACATTGACTGCGCGTACGGGCGGCGGAAACCTGCAGATCGGCGGCTTTGTCGCCTACCGACGGGGACTGTTCTTTGATCTCACCGCCAAAGGGCAGGACATCCGCCTGCGCTATCCGCCCGGCATAAGCTCCGCGGCGGATGCTGATCTGCATCTCGCGGGTACGCTACAAAGCTCAATGCTCTCCGGCACGGTGCTGGTCACGCGCTTCGGCGTGAATCCGAAGTTTGATTTCGCGCAGTATCTTGCCCGCGCCAAGCAAGTGCCGACCACGATCGCATCAAGTTCCGTCGTGGACAACATGCGGCTTGACGTTCACGTGATCTCCACGCCGGAACTCGAAGTCGAGACGTCGCTGGCCAAGATCACCGGCGACGCTGATCTGCACATCCGCGGCACGGTCGGCCACCCTGCCGTTCTCGGACGCGTGAACATCGTGGAAGGCGACGTGTACTTCAGCAACACGAAGTATCACCTCGAACGCGGCGACATCACGTTCAACAATCCCATCCGCATCGAGCCGATCTTCAACATTGAGGCTACGTCGCGCGTGCAGGAATACGACATCACTATCGGCCTGCATGGCACGGCGGAGAACTTGAGCAAGCAGCAGACATTCCGCTCTGATCCGCCGCTGCCGGAGTCGGACATTCTTGCGCTGCTGGCCTTCGGGCGCACGCGCGAAGAGTCGGCCCTCAACCGCAATACCAACGACGTTTCTACGGATACGACATCTGACGCCATCCTGGGGTCGGCGCTCAACGCTGCCATCAGCAACCGCGCGCAGAAACTTTTTGGCGTGAGCCGCATCAAGATCGACCCCCAAGTCGGCGGCCTGGAATCGAATCCCAACGCGCGCTTGACGATCGAAGAGCAGGTGAACAACAACATCACGCTCACTTACATCACAAATCTTGGAGCCGCGCCGCAGCAGGTGATCCAGGCCGAGTACCAATTCAATAAGAGCTTCTCTATCGTGGTATTGCGCGACCAATATGGCGTGCTGGGTTTTGAAATACGGCTGCGGCAGCGCAAGAAGTGAGGCATGCCTGAGATCGGTGCAGACCCGTATGTAAGCGCCCGGCTTGAGATGGTCGAGAAGCAGCTACGCAGCCGAGGCATTCGCGATGAGCGAGTCCTTCGCGCGATGGCGCGCGTGCCGCGACATGAATTCGTACCGGGCGAATCCGCTGCAACCGCGTACGAAGACCATCCCATCGGGATCGCGGAAGGCCAGACTATCTCCCAACCATTCATGGTGGCATCGATGGTCGAGGCCGCGGAGATCGAACCCGCCGATGTTGTGCTTGAAGTAGGCGCCGGGAGCGGATATCAGGCCGCAGTACTCGCGGAACTCGCCGCGGAAGTCTTCACCATTGAGCGATTCCCCGCTTTGGCGGCATCCGCGCAGAAACTCCTGGCGCATCTGGGATACGCCAATATCGTTGTCGCGACCGGCGATGGCAGCGAAGGACTACGCCAACATGCGCCGTATAGCGCGATCGTTGTGGCCGCAGCCTCGCCTTCAATCCCACAGACCTTGGTCGAACAGCTCCGCGAAAACGGACGCCTTGTGATCCCCGTGGGCGGCGCGGAACAGCAGGAATTACAGGTAGTTCGCAGGCTTCCCGACGGTCCGCGGATCGAACGAAAGTACAAATGCAAGTTCGTACCTCTAGTCGGCAAATACGGCTTCTCTCGCAGTTAACGACCGGGTTACAAACCTTAACTATCCTTTACACCCTCACCGCACCTGCAAACTCCCTTGCGGGTTTACACATCATAAGGAGTAAATAGTAAGGAGAATGTGCCATGAAGAAACTGTTGTCATGGGTAGCAGTACTGCTGTTGACCGCGGGCTTGGCGGCGGCACAGAATGACTCTGAGATCCAGGAACATCTTAATAAAGACTTGAAGTCTGATAAGTACCAGAACGTGCAGGCCACCGTACAGAATGGCATGGTGACTTTGACCGGAACGGTTGATACCTACGCGGCCCGCGAGAAGGCGGAAGAAAAGGCCTCAAGCATCAAGCACGTGGCCGGGGTGCGCGACCAGATCGAAGTGGTGGGTAAGCAGGTCTCTGACGATGAACTGCGCAAAGACCTGTCTGACAAACTACGCTATGACCGCATGGCGTATGGCCTGCAGGTGTTCAATAACCTGAACATCGGCGTGCAGGACGGTTACGTCACGCTGACGGGACAGGTGCGCGATCCTGCTGACCGCGATTCGGCGGAATCCATTGTTGCCAATACGCCGGGTGTGCGTGGCGTTCACAACGAGATATCTATCGAGAAGAACGGCGTAATGGACGACGAGATCCGCTATCGCGTGGCTCGCGCCATCTATGGATATCCTTCGATGCGCATGTA
>JAICWB010000063.1 GCA_025935035.1 Terriglobales bacterium | reverse complement strand
TGGACTGGTGAAGAAGAAGGCGAGTTCGGCTCTTACGGCTATGTGAAAGAGCATTTCGGATTCGTGCCACGGTCAACTGCGCCAGATGAATTGAAAGTCACTGAATTCGATCGCAAGCCGTCGGGCCCGATCGAGACCAAGCCGGAGTACCAGAAGATCTCGGCATACTTCAATCTGGACAACGGCAGCGGACGCATCCGCGGCGTGTATTTGCAAGGCAATGCGGCCATCGCGCCGATCTTCCAGCAATGGATCGAACCTTTGAAAGATCTGGGCGTGAGCACGCTGACGATGCGCGACACCGGCGGCACTGATCACGAAGCGTTTGACGCTATTGGCATACCGGGATTCCAATTCATTCAGGATCCGCTGGATTACAGCAGCCGTTCGCATCACTCCAACATGGACACGTACGAGCGATTACAGCAGGAAGACCTTGCGCAAGCAGCGGCGGTGGAAGCGGTATTCGTTTACAACGCGGCGATGCGCGACCAGATGTTGCCGCGCAAAGCATTCCCGCATCCGGAGACAGAGAAAGAACGCAATGCGCCTTTAAAAAGCGCCATGCCCGGAGCGGAGGTCGAGAAGGAACAGCACTAAGCGGCGGCCTGAAGTCAGGCCCGGGATTTGAATACGCGGTATCTTCCGGGGCCTGCAATGGCCAGCGCCACAAATACGAAGACAAGTAGCGCATCGCGATAGGGGAAGATGTCCCACTTTTGTCCTGCCACGATCCCGGTAACCGCGCCCCAACTCCACAAGAGGCAGGAAGCGATTGACGCTTCCCTGGTGAAACAGCCGAGCACCGCACACACCGCCAATACGGTCCCGAGCCCGACAAAGAAAGCGGAAGGACCTTTGGCGAAGCCAGCTAATCTGTTCACTTTCAGAGTGAAGAGTAAGACGAAATAGAGGGCGATGCCGATCCTCAGGATGAGCAGGCCCATGTCAGAAGAGGCCGGTACCCATTGCCACTTAATGAAGCGGGCGTCGGCGGAATACTCGCCGACCCCGCAAGCAGCGAGGGTCGCAAATACAAAGAGAAAAGTAAAGGCCCGAAGCGGCTCCCATCCAAGGTGTTGAGCGACAAGAAAAGCCGCACTCATGCTTAAGGCTGCACAGAAAGCGGAGATTCGAGTCAAGAATCCAACGGTGATGAGGGCAGCCGACAACGATTCATTCAAAGCAACATATAAAGCGCACAGCCCCGGAAACGGCAGCCCAAGTTTTTTGATCAAGGGAGCCAAGCCAGCGGCTTCCAGAGGCTTTCCAGATTGCAAGGCCACCATCAGGGCATGGATTTTTTCCCATCCCGCAGTGGCGATGACGATCAATCCGGCCAGCCGCAACCACAGGAAGACCCAGTTTGTGCTTGACCCGCGGTAATGTTGGTCCGCAGCGCTCACGAAAGTATAAGACCGCCGCGCGACCAAAATGTCAACGACGATGCGATTGAGAACGCTGGTGTGCCGGCCCGATCACTTTTGAGAGGTTGAAAGCTGAATTTAACAAGCCGATGTGAGAGAAAGCCTGTGGGAAATTTCCCAGCATGCGCCGCGCTTTGGGATCATATTCTTCTGACAGCAACCCCAAATCGTTGCGTAAACTCAACAATCGCGCGAAGAGTTCGCGGGCTTCACGTTCCCGGCCTTGTAGTTTGTAGACATCCACCAGCCAGAAGGTGCAGAGCAAAAAAACACCCTCGCCACCGGGCAGTCCGTCTTTTGACTTACGCGTGTCATAACGCAACAGAAAGCCATTGCGGAAAAGTTTCTTCTCTATAGCGGCAACGGTGCTGGTGATGCGCGGATCGTCAATCGGCAGGAATCCCAGTATCGGCAACAGCAGTGCGCTGGAATCGAGTTCGAATGAATCGTACGACTGCGTGAATGCTCCTATTTTTGGATGAAATGCATTGCGACAGACCTGGCGATGGATCTTGCCGCGGATCGTCTGCCAACGGCGCAGTGGACCTTCCAGGCCGAATTCTTCGATCATCTTAATGCCACGATCGAACGCCACCCACGCCATCACCTTGGAATAGGTGAAGTGACGCGGCTTGTTGCGCACTTCCCAAATACCGGCGTCTGGCAAGTGCCACTGCGTTTCGAGGCGCTCCAACAATGCAGTCTCAAGCGCAAAGCTGCTTTGGCTTCCGCGCAGGCCAGCTCTGCGCGCGTGATAGAGAGCATCGAGCACCTCCCCGTAGATATCGAGCTGCACTTGAGAGGCGGCGGCATTGCCGACGCGCACTGGCGCCGAACCTGCATATCCTTTTAGCCAAAACGCGTCCCACTCCTGATGTAGCGGCTCGCCGGTAATGGTGTACATGATCTGGACGAGATCAGGGCTGCCGGCTACGGCGCGTATCAGCCAATGCCGCCAAGCATCGGCTTCCGCGTGATGTCCGGCGTGGACCAGTGCAAGCAGGGTGAAGGTGGCATCGCGCAGCCAACAGAAGCGATAGTCCCAATTGCGCGGACCGCCGAGCGCCTCCGGCAATGAGGCAGTGCCGGCCGCAACAATCGCGCCTGTTGGAGCGAATGTCAAAGCCTTGAGCGTGATCAGCGAGCGTTCAACCTCGCTCTTCCACTCACCTTTATATGTGGATTGCGCACACCATTTTTTCCAGAAGCGTTGAGTTTGGGTAACCGCGGTGCGCGCCGATTTTGGTTTGACACCGTTTGCGTGAGAGTGGGCATGGCTCAGAACGAAAGACACGCTCTCACCTTTTCGCACGGTGAATTTGCTGACCGTTGAGAAATCCTTGCCCTCGAGGTCGACCGGTGTGGTCAACAAGATCTCATGCGGACCACAGATGGCGGTCCACTGACCATTACGCTTGCGTTGTACCCAGGGAACAATGCGGCCGTAGTCGAAGCGCAAGGTAAGCTCCATCTTCATGCGAACACTGCCACGAATTCCGTGAACCACACGCACGATGTGGGAGTGCGAGTCTCGCGGAGGCATAAGGTCTGTGACGGTGACTTCACCGCCTTTTACTTTGTGCGTGGTCTCGAGAATGAGCGACTGCGGGAGATAGCGACGCGTTGATCTGGCTCTGGCGGCGGGAGCGATGAGCCAGCGGCCGTTGTCGGGCGTTCCTAAGAGTGCAGCGAAGCAAGCGGGGGAGTCGAAGTGCGGCCAACATAACCAATCTATGGAGCCTGAGCGGCTTACCAGGGCCAGAGTCTGCAGGTCACCGATGATGCCGTAGTCCTCTATAAACGCAGGTTTGCTTGTGACTTTCTTGGTCCGATTTTTAGCAACCGCCGCAGGTTTGGTCGTCTTCTTAGCGTGCACGTTGCAGGTTTGGATGCCGCTCAACCAGCGGGATTTGCTTAAAAAGGCGGGGTTTGACGCTGGGCGCACGGCATCCTGCCGGGACTGAACATCCTATAAACCATGGAGGACTTCTCTCGTCAAAACGGGCGATTCAAGACGTGGCACAAAGTCTTGCTCGCGTGCGTAATCGTCATGCTTCTGGGGGGTGTTGTGGCATTGCGCCTGTCTGCGCCGCACTTGAAGAAGCGCGCATTAGCGGTGCTGGGAGACCGCTTCGATGCCGACGTAAAAATCGATGACTTCTCCGCGTCACTGTTTCCCAACCCGCATATTCACGGAAGTGGAATATACATTCGGAAGCATGACGACCCGGTTGATTCGCCGCAGATCGCAATCAAGGAACTCGATGCTACGGCGACCATCAAGGGACTATTCGGTTCAGTCGCGGACATCAAACGCGTCACGCTCAAAGGATTGCACATCACGATCCGAAAGACGTCATCATCGGGCACGGATGAGTATCAGGAGAACGAGGATTCGTGGTTGAAGAAGAAACACTATCCAGTGGATGTGCACGAGTTAGTGGCAGACGATGCGCAGATCACCATCGTACCTTCGAATCCCGATAAAGACCCGCAGGAATATTTCATTCAGAAATTGACCATGCATTCGGTGGGTCTGGAACGCGCCGCCACGTTCACGACAGAGATTCATAATGCAGTTCCGCCGGGCATCATCGACAGCCACGGGCGATTCGGCCCGTGGAACGCGGTTGATGCCGGGAAGACACCGCTTGATGCGACGTACACTTTTAGCAAGGCAGACCTCGGCGTGTTCGATGGAATACGCGGGACGTTGAGTTCCAAGGGCAAATTTGGCGGCAAGCTAGAAAAGATTGACGTGAGCGGCACGACTGACACGCCTGATTTCGCGTTGAAAGATGCGGGACATCCGATGCCCTTGCACACTGAATTTTCGGCGACAGTGGATGGCACCGATGGTGACACTTATTTGCATCCGGTGCGGGCGACCTTAGGCAAGTCAGTGATCGTGGCGTCCGGCGCGGTGGAAGGAAAGAAAGGTGTGCCCGGTAAACAGATCACGCTCGACGCGACCGTTAAAAATGGCCGTATCGAAGACATGCTGCGGCTGGCGATGAAATCCGGCAAGCCGATGTTGACAGGCGATGTGAATTTGCACAGCAAGATCATGATCGAACGCAAAAAGGCGAACATCCTAGATCGTTTAAAACTGGACGGAAGATTTGAAGTGGCCAACGGCGGATTTACCAATGCCACCCTCAACCAGAAAGTGAAAGAGCTCAGCCGCAAGGGCAAAGGCGAGCCGGAGAACGAAAACGCCGGCAGTGACGTAACCAATCTGAAAGGTGATTTCCATCTCGTGGACGCCGTGTTGACCATGCACAATTTGAATTTCTCAGTGGAGGGGGCGCAGGTCAATCTCAACGGCGATTACGCGATGAAGTCTCAAAAGCTCGATTTCCATGGCCATCTCTATATGCAAGCCAAGCTCTCACAAACGATGACGGGCTTCAAATCATGGTTGCTGAAACCATTTGATCCATTTTTTCGCAAGGACCATCGCACTAGCGTGCCTATTAAAGTGACCGGTAATCCCGACCACCCTGAGTTTGGGTTGGATTTGTTCAATCACAACAATAAGGATGATAAAAAGATTGGTGACTGATTCCTCGCTAGATGTCGAGAGCGAAACATCGCTACTTGGGCAGGGCGAGGCTCGCCTGTCCAAAAACGTATTTCCAGCCCTTTGCAGTTTTTACATATGTGTCACTGAACCATAATTTCTTATCGAACGACGAGCCGTCTTTGGCTTTTCCTTTTTCCCAGAGCAACGCCGTTATCACCGCTGTATTTCCCCAGACGCGGACGGTCTGTTGCGTGTCTTCTTGATGTTCATAGGTAACATCCTGCTCGCGAGTCGATTTCAATAAATCAGCTTTCGTGTACACCTTGCCACTGCCGACGACGAGCACAAAATCATCGGCCAGGATGCGGTCCATGGTGGCTGCATCGTTTCGCTTTACGGCGGCTTGGTATTCGGTGTCGAGAGCGGAAACGGTTTGCTTCGCGTCGGCAACGGTATCCGACGCAGCCCTGCCTAGGCTGACGGCAGCTGCTGCGATGGCAAGTCCTAAAAGAAATCGCATGTTCGTTTCCTCACCGAGGGAAGATACCAGATACAAAGGGCTTGAAATGGCGGTTTTTGGACATCACTGCATGCATGGCCGTTGATCTTTGCGCCGTGGGCGACTTGCGTTCGCGTAGACCATATTTCGCAATAGTTGAGTTGGTAACCCTTGGTGCAATCGTCGGTATTCCCCAGTGAGAGCCCCTTGCTTGAGCAGGATTGGTGTGCCTCTCGTTAGGCGGTGGCGCTGTGGCAATCAAGACATTAGTAATCGTCATGCTGTCGGTGGCTGCGTCTACCGCACAGCGTGGATCGGTTAACCTGACGGGCGGACTCCCGCGTGGAGAGTACTCCACCGGATTTCGCGTCCTGTACAAGTTCGATACGAGCCGAACGTGGGTGGACCGGCCGAAGCACGAAATAACCTCAACGAAGGACCAAGGCCGTCCGGTCCGCATCGAGATTTGGTATCCCGCCGCAAGAGCCGGCGGCACGGCCATGAGATATGGCGACTATGTGAGCATCAAGGCTCCGAAGGATTTTGCCGAAGCAGAGAAAGTCTTAGAAAAACGCGAGCGATTGATCGCTTCTCTCAGCGCGCCAGAGAATAGATTGACGGACTTGCTAGGCACCCCTGTCACTGCGCGTTTGAATGCGACCGCTGCTGCCGGCTCGTTCCCATTGCTGATACATTTCCCCGGCTTGAATGATGCGCAAGCGATCAATGAATTTGTAATGGCTGAATATCTCGCTAGCCACGGTTATGTTGTGGCGGTCGTCTCACTGCTTGGAACTTCGGCGACGGATACGGATCAGCACCGCACGCCTGCCGATATCGAATCGAATGTCCGCGACGCCGAGTTTGCATGGGGCGTTCTGCGGGACAATGCGATGATCGATCCTAAGAAGCTAGCTGTAAGCGGCGAGAGTCTTGGTGGTGTTGAGGCAATGGTCTTTGCCGACCGAAACCCCATTGTGAGCGCGGCTATTGGGCTGGAAGGTACGTACGGCTTCGCGGGTGCAGCGGATGTTCTCACAAAGTTCTTCAGCTACTCACCGCAAAATATGACTGCCGCTGTGCTTGACCTACGAAAGAATCCATCGCAACAACAAACGGTGCTCGACCTTTCCGCGGTCAAGGAGATGCATTTCTCCGACCGCACACTGATAACAGTCGACCAGATGCATCACAGCGATTTCACGAGCTTTGCGGTTGTGGGATATCGATTCGATGAGCCGAACACGTATACGCCAGCGGCGGGCGAGCACGCGTGGAATCGCGAGACGGGTTATCACGGATATATCAATATGTGTGCTCTGGTTCTCGACCATTTGGACGCGCATCTGAAAGGCAGCAAGACTGCCGAAAATACATTGCTCGCGGACCTTTCACGCGCTAAGGATGGAACGGTGGAACACCTTGCCGCCGCAGAGATGCCGCCTAGTCCGCAAGAATTTGTCGCAATTGGCGAAAGCAGTGGCTTCGATGTTGCGGCCGCATCAGTTGCGCGTTACATGAAAAATCTGCCTCCGGATTGGGTGGTCAATGAGAGCACATTTAATTCATTAGGCTACAATCTGCTTGGCGAAAAACGGACGACAGCGGCCATCACGGCATTCCGGTTGAACACAGTGGCGCATCCGAATTCTGCCAATGTTTGGGACAGTTTGGCGGATGGCTATATCGCGGCCAACGATACAACAAATGCAATCACAGCTTATGAGCACGCGATAAGCGCTGCCGCGAATGACAAGTCGTTTGACGTCTCAGGCAGGCGCGCCTTCGTGTCGGATGAAAAGAGCAAGATTGAAAAGCTGAAGCGCTGAAATTGTCGCTCCCCATTCCCTGCCCTGATTCCCCATTCAGTGCCCTATTTGCACCATTCATGGGTAACCTGTTCGGGTACTGCCTTTTCACAAATATCCTAGAGTAGATTTACTGTATCTGCTTAGCAGGCAAGGGTTTGAGCAACTCTGGAACCCTTAACCTCCGGACGAGAGACCGGAAGCGGTTAGAAGATGCAAGAGGCACACACTTCAGGAGAAATGAAAAAGAATGCATAAACCAGTGAAATATGTTGAGAAGGCTTTGGCGGTTGCCGCAAATGGCGCCTGGCATGTTTTTGACTCCCTCAACCAGATCAACCAGAAGCCGTCATTCACTCCGAAGTGGTCTGACAAGCCGCTGCTGAAATCTTATGAGAAGCAGAAGCCGCCACTTGGCTGGCCGCGCACTACTGACTCTCTGTGCCCGCGCTGCGTGCCGGAGATCCGCCAGCAGATCCTCGACGGCAAATTGCCGCACGAAGTTTTGCTCAACGAAAAGGTGGGCGAGATCAAAGCGCAGATCATCGAGCGCGACGGCAAGATCCTGATGGTGAAGGACTGCCCCAAGCACGGCCATTTTGAAGACATCATGGCGATGGACACCGCTTTCTTCAAGCATCTTGAAGAAGTGTTCCCCGGTCGCGACATCAAAGCCCACAACGATGAAAAGCTGCACAACCACGGCACATCGACCGTGACGCACGGCCGCGGTTCCGTCCTTACCATCGACCTGACGAACCGCTGCAACATGTTGTGCGATCCCTGCTTCATGGACGCTAACCAGGTGGGCTTTGTCCACGAACTTACGTGGGACGAGATCAAGACCATGTTGGACAACGCCATCACCATCAAGCCGCGCCGTCAGATGTCAGTGCAGTTCTCCGGCGGCGAGCCTACGTTGTCGCCTTACTTCTTGGACGCTGTCCGTTACGCCCGCAAAGTGGGTTACAACTCGGTGCAGGCAGCGACCAACGGTATTGAGTTCGCGAAGAGCCCTGAGTTCTGCAAACAGGCTGCGGAAGCGGGCCTGCGCTATGCCTACCTGCAGTTTGACGGTATCGGCAACGCGGCCAATGCGCACCGCAAAGTCGGCAACATGTTTGACGTGAAGGTGCGCGCAATCCAGAACTTGCACGCGGCCGGTGTGGACATCGTTCCCGTCACCACCATCGTCAACGGCATCAACAACGAGCAGGTGGGCAAGATCATCCAGTTCGCGCTGGATAATCCGAAGGTTATCAGCTTCCTCAGCTTCCAGCCGGTCAGCTTCACGGGCCGCGACGAAGAAGTGACGGACGAACGCCGCGAGGCGCAGCGCTACACGCTGAGCCATCTGGCGCACGATGTGAAGAACCAAGTCGGACTCGGCGAGCCGGTCCGCGACTGGTTCCCGATCAGCTTTATGTCCACCTTCTCTGATTGGGCTGATTTGGTACACGGGCCCAATGCAGATTGGGGACAACTGAGCTGCGGATGCCACCCGAACTGCGGTATCGGCATGGCGCTGATGATCGATAAAGACACGAAAGAAGCCGCGCCGGTCACCGCGTTCTTGAACGCTGACCGCCTGGCGAAAGACGTGGCCCGCATCAATGACGCGGCCCGCGGACGCTTCTTGAGCGTCGTCGGCGTGACGCTGGCGCTTCTGCGCAATTACAACTCATTCAACGCGCCTTCGCGCTTCAGCATCTTCTCGTTGCTGAAAAAGTTCGATAAGTGCTTTGGCGCAACCAAGATCAATTACGGTTCTGTGACCGGCGAACGAACCATGGCAGACATCGAAAAGCGCCGCGCAGACCGCTGGAACTTCCTGTTCATCGCAGGCATGTGGTTCCAGGACCTGTTCAACTATGACTTCCGCCGCACTGAGCAATGCATCATCCCGTACGCGACGCAGGAAGGCGAGATCAGCTTCTGCGCCTACAACACGGGCGTAGGCTGGCGCAACATCATCGAGAAGATGCACATGACGGCCACCCTTACCAAGTGGTATGAAGAGCACGGTCGCCATGAGATCTTTGCGGGCGGCAAGAAAGTGGGCATCGGCGAAGCTGAAGTCCGCCTCAAGCTGAAGCAGGAAGACGTTGATGGCGGCCTGCAGCATGACCTCGATGACAAGGGCATCGCGAAAACGGCGCGTGAAGAAAAAATCCGTGCACGTGACGCGAAGCTCAAGCAGGACGCGGAGAACGCCCGCATGGCTAAGCTGTATCGCAAAGAGATATTGAAGGAGCAGGAGCCGGAAGGTGGCTTCGTGAGCCTGGATCAACTAGGCGGTATCAAGCCGGCAGCGAAGAAGGAAGAGAATGAGCCGGTGATGGGGGACTAAGAACCGTTTCCCGTTATTGGTTTCCGGTTTCCCGAAAAGTCAAAAGCTAACCGCCGCGATGAGAGTCGCGGCGGTTTTGTTTTGCTTCAAATTCTCAGGTACGGGATTACTTTGTGGAGATGACTGACATCGCAACCTGTACCCACCCACTCTTCTGCTGCTGCCAGACTGACATGTAACGATTGCCGCCCATGGTGTAGGTCACGATGGCGTGATTGCCGCTCGGCGTCACGTTTGCGTCGCTAAGCGTTACGTCGCTGATCGTCATTTGCTTGAGGTCGGCTATGCGCTGGGCTTTGTCTTTCGTTCCACTCGCGTCTTCGTAGACGAAGTTTGACGCGATGTGTGATTCCACCGCGAGCCAATCTTTTTTCTGCACAGCCTGCCAGAGCAGGCTCTCATATTGCTGCGCCCCGGTGGCAGACTTCCATCCCGGATTTTTTTGCTCTTTCCAGATGGATTGCCCGGAAACTGCGGTGGCGAAACTGACGATCATTAACAAAGAAAAAACCGAGCGGCGATTCATGCGCGGAAGTGTAGCAGCGCCAGGCGGCAACGGCCAAATGTTAGGGGCGCAGCTCTGTCCGAGGGTTGGCAACCAAGCTTCAAAACATGGGAATATTTCCTAAAATGTAACAAAAAGTTACATTAGTGTGTGACGAACTCTACGCACTGAAGGCCCGCGTGAGACCGTAACGTAAGGTTTTTAAAGCAGATAACCCCACTGCAATACTTGTGGAACTCAGGATGCAGTAATGCTAGCATCCGTGCAACGAAGCTAGGTCAAGTCTGCGCCGAGCTGGCGGTAAGCACAGGAGAGCCGAATGAGAGCCAAGCCATTTAATCGAGAAGCAGGATTTTCCCTTTTGGAACTGATCATCGTCATGGCCATTATCTTGATCATCGCTGCAATGGCATTCCCCAAGATCCAAGCGGCTACCGAAGGCATGAAACTGCGCGCCACGATCACCGATATTGACGGCATGCTGCAGCAGGCGCGGATCCAGGCGGTGCGGGCAAACAAGTCTTATACGATGCGCACGATAGCGCCGGCGGGGACGAGCGGCACTATCCTTTATATCGACACGCCCGTAGCAGGCAATGCGGCAGGAAACAGCACGCTTGATGCAAACGAGCCTTCAATCGAGCTGCCCACAAACACCACGATCAGCGACGGCACCGGCGGCCCAGCCACACTGCCGCCGAACGCGACAGCGGCTTCGATCAAGGCCAATGCAGTCACGCTTTCATTCAATGAGCGGGGACTACCCTGTAACAACCCGCCCGGCTGCACTAACGCCAACATTTCTTTCCTTATCTACTTTCAACAGACAAGGCCCACTGGAACTTCCGGATGGGGAGCAATCACAGTAACGCCGGCTGGGCGCATCAAGGCGTACACCTGGACGGGAGGGGCTGCCGGCACCTGGCAATAACTCTGCGGCAGGAGAAAGAATATGCGGATCAATAGGAAAAAACTGAACCAACAATCGGGATTGACGCTGATCGAGCTGATGATAGCGATGACGGTTCTTGCCGTCGGACTGGCTGGGATCATGGCCATTGTGGTAGCAGCGCTGTATGGTAACTCGCGCAATCGCCTGGATACGGCCGCTACCCTTATCTCGCAACAAGTGATCGAACAGATGGCAGACATGCCGGCGACCACGAGTCCAACTTTCATCATCAAGGATTGCGCCGGCGTGAGTTGGACTGTTAACACGGCAGCGGGCGCGCTTAACGTACCGGTCGGAGCCACGCTTAAAGGCACCAATGGCGCCACGTGGGTGGCCAATGATATCGATTTCAGCGCTGCCCAGCCTGCAGCGGGCTATTTCATGAATTACACGGCCTGCTCTACGAATGGTTCAGCCGGACTTGTCTATGACGTCCGATGGAACATCACCAGCACCGGCGGAGGTTTCACGAAGAACGTCGTGGTAGCCGCCCGCCCAAAGAATGCGGCCACTACGGTGTATTTCACTATTCCCGTGCAACTGAAGACGGTTTTGGGGTCATAAGAGGGCTTATGAGACGCAAGCTGAAACATAACCGACAAGCCGGATTCTCTTTGATAGAGATGATGATCGTCCTGCTGGTGCTGACTATTGTGATCGGAGTCACCATGAAGGCGATCAATGACGTCGCGCAACGTAGCCGCACCGAAGAGTCCAAGGTGGACTTGAACCAAGAGACCCGCGAATTCGTCGACCAGATCGTTCGCGACCTGCACCAGAGCGGCTATCCGACGTCGGGTATGTATAACTCCAACCCGAATGTGCTGAGCAAATATTATGCGCAGGGCATCACCGCGGCGACGCAGACGTCTTTGACGATGGAAGGCGACGTGGACGGTGATGGTGTAGTAGATGTGGTCAGCTACCAGTTGAGCACGGATACGGCTGTGGCACCGGCGGGCCAATGCCCCTGCAAACTTCAGCGCAGTCAAGTCACGAAGATCGATATGGCGGCGCAACCCGCCCCGGTTTACAACGTCGAGGTGGACCAAGTGCTGAATAGCATGGGTGCCGGCAACGGGCCATGGACGATCGCGGGCACTTTCGCCTTGGACAATACCAATACTGTTACGAATGACACATATTACGCGACGTACAAGACGGACCCGATCTTCCGTTATTACGATTCGACCGCCACCGAACTGGTGCCGCCTATCGCCGACCTGACAGCGATCCGCTCAATCAAAATATCTGTCAGTAGCTTTTCACGCCTTCCAGACCCAATTACCAAGGCATATCAGGCCATTTCAGTCTCGGCTTCCGCGCGCATAGCGAACCGGTAAGACATAAGGAGTAAGTATGAAGAAAGCAATCATAAGCTCCAGGGTGAAAGAAAAGGGGATCGCGCTGTTCATGGCGATCTTCGCCTTGATGCTGCTCTCGGCCATCGCCGCCGGCTTCATGTTCATGGCCAATACTGAGACGGCAGTGAACAAGAATTACAAGTCCGCGCAGGCTGCTTACTTTGCCGCGCGCGCCGGCCTGCAAGAAGCCCGTTCGCGTGTGCGTACGCCGTCAGGCGATCTTCGTGCCCAAGCGTATGCTCTCACTATGCCGTCAGCTGCAACGACGACCGGTGGAATCTACATCGTGAATCCGAATGCTACCGACGGCGCAATCAAGCCTTGGGACCCGAATAGTCCCTACTTTGACGACACGCTTTGCAAAGCCAACTTTCCGTTGATGGCTCTGAGCTACGGCCAGCGCGCGGTGCACTGCGATCCCACAGTCGCTGGACAGGCACCTGCAGCTCAATGGACGCCCGCGGCGGTGGCAAGCCTCGACCCCAATACGGGAACGGCCGCGGCCACACCGTTCAAGTGGGTACGCATCACCCGAAAGAGTAACCTTGCCGGATCGCCGCAGTGCGACGGCACTAACACCACCTGCGCTGCGGGAACCTACCCCTACGCCGTTGATGCAGCGGCCTATGCAGCTAATCCGGCAGACAACCGTTACGTGTGTTGGACGGGTACCCAGCAAGTCCTGTTACCGGCTGGATACACCGATTGCCAAACACCCCCGTCAAGCAGCGGCGATGCGTATCGTCCGGTCTTTCTGTTAACTGCCTATGCCAACGTTCCGGTGCCGGGAACCACAGGTTCGGAGCGCACCTTGAGCATGGAAGTGGCGGACGACCCTCCGTTGAATGTGAAGGGCGCTGTCGTCTCCAATGACGTGATCAATACAGTCGGTTCATCCGCTGGATTCATCGGACAAGACAACTGTAACTGTAAATGCAACAGCTCGGGCGTATGCACCAATCGCGTAGGTGGCGGAACATGTACTAGCGGATATAACGCCATTACTACCAGCCAGACTGTGAACTCTTCCGGTAACCCAACTGTCACTTCGCCTCTACCTATGCCCAGCCCGCAGCCTGCTGGCTGCACGACGGCAGGTCAAGGAGCATGCGCGGAAAGCCAAAACGTAAGTCCATTCCCTTACGACGTGAATTCTTTGATCAGCCGGTTCAAGAACCAGACCGGCACCATCAATGCCGCAACCAGTCAGCAACCGGTGATCAGCGGACAGTCTCCATATAACCTGAGCTGCAGCGGAAGCCCAGTAAGTTGCGGCACTGTGAGCACAGGACAGTTCGGTCAAGTACCGTCCAATTTCGGTACGCTGCAAACTGACGGTACTCCAACTGGCAATATCAATCAGACGACCTACGTACCCGGAAACCTGGATCTGCAAGCTCATAACAGCGGTTC
>JAICWB010000269.1 GCA_025935035.1 Terriglobales bacterium | reverse complement strand
TTGGCAGGCGGCATGGCAAAAGATGGACCACGCATGGAAGATGATGCCGCCGGAGGTCTATGACTGGGAGCGGCAAACATTGCCACAAGAAGAGGATTACGAGAAAGCGATGGCCAATGTAGGTTAAAGAAGAAAGCAGTCAGCCGCTGAGGCATTTCAATCTTGGCGATCACAAATCATGGCAATTACCAATGTCAGAATCCCATCACGTTGTAGCCGCAATCCACATAGATCACTTCGCCGGTGATTCCCGTGCTCAGATCGCTGGCGAGGAATAATGCGGTGTTACCCACTTCGTCCACTTCTACGTTGCGGCGCAAGGGTGCTTTGTCGGCAAGCTCTTTCATCATCTCTCCGAGCCCGGAGATTCCGCGGGCAGCTAGCGTCTTGATGGGGCCGGCGGAGATGGCATTCACCCGGATCTTCTTCGAGCCCACGTCCGATGCTAAATACCTCACCGTCGATTCGAGAGCCGCCTTGGCGACTCCCATTACGTTGTATCGCGGCACCACGCGTTCGGCGCCCAGATAGCTCATGGTCATCACGCTTCCACCGTCTTCCATCAGAGGCACCGCCGCGCGTGTGACCGCGATCAGTGAATAGACACTTACGTCATGCGCAATACGGAATCCTTCGCGAGTGGTGAATAGAAAATCATTCTTCAGTTCATCTGCGGGAGCAAATGCCACGCTGTGAACTACGGTGTGGATCTTGCCGAACTTTGATTTAAGTTGCGCGAATAGTTGATCGATCTCGGCATCGCTGGAAACGTCACATTGGAATCCTTCGGCGTTTGGCAGATCGGCAATCAGCCCAGCAGCCTCTTGGGCCAGCCGCTCGTTTTGGTACGTAATGATGACTTTTGCGCCAGCGCCCTGCAACTTCTGCGCGATGGACCACGCGATGCTACGCTTGTTCGCTACGCCAAAGACCACCGCTGTTCTGCCCTGCATGTTCGTCATAAAGGTTCCTCGTGAGATGCAAACTCAAAAGGATAGCAAATATGCGCTCAGTCCCATTTCAGGAAACTGCCTCCCATTTCTGTAACTCATTCATTTCTTTCAAGCTCTATTACGTTGCGGGCGTTCTAAAGAGAGCCGTTTTCCTTAAGTGGAACAGACGCCAAGGAACGCCCGATTCCCAAAAAGAAGCAGAAAACCCCCATCTCACTCAAAACAATAGCTTGCATCTGACTTCGCCGCATTTGGCACGCGGACTGCTTTAGGAATTGCAGCGGTGTCCGAATTGAAACCCGAAGGAAAGCTGCACCACGATGGGAGTATTTACGAGCAACATCTTCTCTAACGAAACTAAGGAATCGGTCTTGGCAGAACTCGACAGGCTGAGAAGGGAACTGGCAGAGACGCAGACGCGTTTGCAGCTCTACAAGAATGTCTCCGCCGAACTCAATTCGGAGATGGCAGTTGAGGCCATCATCGAGCGCACCGTCCTGGCTATCCATAAAGTATTTCCGCAATTGCGCATCACGTACGGCACGGTAACCCCCCAACTCAGACTAAAAGTGGAGTACTCGGTTTCGCCCGAACACATGCCTTCGCTCAGCGGTTCTGAGTTTCAACTGGAGGCTGGCGATAAATATATTCAGTCCCTCAAGCAGATGAAGGCCCTGGTCGTGCAGGACGTGGCCCTGGAACCGCTTCTTGATTCGGCACGCGAAAAGATTCGCATGACCGGCGCGGGCGCCATCATCGTCGTGCCTTTGCGGCATCCGCGCCTGGAATTCGGGCTGGTCTGCTGTGACGCAGCCGAGCCCCGTCACTGGCGCGAACATGAGATCGCCACGCTCACAGACATGGCGGAGTATCTCGCGCTCGCCATCCGGCAAGCTCACGCTCAACAGGAACACGAGGGCATGGAGCGCCAGCTGCGCGATTCGCAGAAGATGGAGGCGGTAGGCAGATTGGTAGGCGGCATCGCTCACGACTTCAACAACCTGCTTACCGCAATGATGATCTACTGCGGCCTGCTGTCAACTTCACTGGGAAAGGCCCATCGTCTTCACGGTCACGTAGATCAGATCCGCCAGGCCGGCGAGCGCGGGGCCAATCTCGTCGCTCAACTGCTCGCTCTCACCAAACAGCAGGTCCTCGAGCCGCGCATCATCACCATCAGCGCCGTTGTCGAAGACATGCGCGACATGTTGCAGCGCGTCATCGGCGAAGACGTAGTGCTTCTCACCAGTTGTAGCGCTGATCTTCGCAGCACTCGCGTTGACGCGGCCCAACTCGAGCAGGTCATCCTTAATATGGCTATCAATGCGCGTGACGCCATGCCCAACGGCGGACAGCTCTCCATCGAATCTTCCAACGCCGAGCTTGATGACGAATCCGCCGCGCAGCACCAGCTTCCCGCAGGCCCTTATGTCCAGCTGCGCATCGCAGACACCGGCCACGGTATGGACGAAAAGACCATGGCGCGCATCTTCGATCCTTTCTTTACCACCAAGGGCCAGGGCAAGGGCACGGGGCTAGGACTCTCCACGGCCTACGGCATCATCAAGCAACATGGCGGCAACATCTCCGTGATCAGCGAAGTGGGACAGGGAAGCGCTTTCACAGTTTTGCTCCCTTCGCTTTCAGCGCCTGCGGATGAGATGGCTGACTCAGAAAGTGACGTTCAAACCCAGAGCATTCTTGGCGGCGAAACTGTTTTGCTTGTCGAAGACGAAGCGTTAGTCCGGTTCTCACTGGTTGAAACCCTGCGCGGCGCTGGATACCACGTCCTTGAAGCCGCCGGAGGGGAAGAGGCTCTCGCCATAAGTGACCAGCACAGCGGCAAGCTCCCTTTGATGATCACCGACCTCGTCATGCCCGGCATGAATGGCCGCCAAGTCGCCGACGCTATCACCACGCGCCGTCCTGACATTTCCGTGCTGTTTATATCCGGTTACAGTGACGATCCGCGCACACGTGCCATGCTCGGCGAAGGTTGCGATTTCTTTCGCAAACCATTCAGCGCTGACGCCTTACGAAAAAAAGTTCGCCAGGTCTTAGACCGCCGGGCACAGATGCCTGCAACAGCTACGTCAGCACGAGCAACCCTGCAATTTCGAGAACCAGATTCGCAGCAACTGATCCCCCGCGATGGAGGCCCCAAGAAATGAGCGTTGCGTTTTCGCTACCCACATTCGATCAGCAAGCACGTCCAGACAATGTCAACCTGCTTATTGTGGACGATGAACGCGCGCTTCGCGACGCATGCAAAGAAGTCGCGGAATCACTGGGCTTCAATACCGTCACCGCGGAGAATGCGCAAGCCGCATACCGCGCGCTCAACCTGCAAAACATCGACGTTGTCCTGCTCGACATGCGTTTGCCCGGCACCAACGGTTTAGAGGTCTTAAAAGAGATCAAACACCGCCAGGTTGACACAACGGTTATCATGATGACGGCCTATGCCAGCGTGCACACAGCCGTGCATGCCATGAAACAGGGCGCGTATGATTATGTAACCAAACCATTCAACCTCGAAGAGTTGCGCCTGTTACTGGGGCGGGCGTCAGCTCACGTGAGACTTGCGGCGGAGACCAAAGTGCTACGCGAGAGCATTAAAACACCCCAGTCATTCAGCAACATCGTGGGACGCACTCCAGAGATGGAGAAGATGTTCCGCATCATCACCAAGGTCGCCCACAGCACACATCCAGTGCTGATCCTGGGCGAGAGCGGGACCGGCAAAGAACTGGTCGCCCGCAGCATCCACTTCAACGGCCCCAACCGCGACAAGCCTTTCATTCCCGTCGATTGCGGCTCGCTCGTGCCCACGTTGATCGAGAGTGAACTGTTTGGCTACGTGAAAGGGGCGTTCACTGGAGCGGTGCGCTCGAAAGACGGCCTGCTTGCCGT
>JAICWB010000029.1 GCA_025935035.1 Terriglobales bacterium | reverse complement strand
TCAGCGGCGCAAAGCATAAAGGCCTGGCGGCCACCATAGGAGTGCCCTCCCAGAAAAATTTTGCCGGAGACTTGTTTACGCACCGTTTCCACGGCGCGCTTCAGGCCTTCGCGGTCTCGTTCGGCCTGCGCCGGGTGCGGCGGTCCAAATGGGCGGGCTTGGCGAAAGGGAAGATCACAGCGGAGAACGGTAAATCCTGCGTTTGCGAAGTGTTCAGAAATGGCAAGTAGTAAAGAAGAACGGCAGTTCGCGCCAGCGCCGTGGGTTAGGACCAGTCCGTTGCCATTCGGATTTGTTGGGTGATGGAGAAATCCGCGGATGGGAGGATCGGTGGAGTCAACGTAGCTTTCGTAGGCGCCGCTCACAATTGCTTATGCCCTTTATCGAATTGAACTCCCATCCTAAGGCAAAGGGCGCGGTTAAGGATTGAGTGACCTGTGGCACTGTAGTAGGACGCCTTCGCCACGTTCCGTAAAACGCCGAGGCAAGGGCATGGAACCCCATGAGCACCCAATAAGAATTGGTTTCACCCCAAGAGAAGTCCCTAGTACGGATTTTTTCGCGCGGGCGATTTTTCCTCTTCTTTGGGAATTACGTGCAGGCGCATGAAATTCGTGGAGCCAGTAGACATCTTCGTGCCTCCCACTACGCCCACTACATCGCCGACCTTGAGCAGGCCCCTTTTTACCAGCGACTGCTCCGCCCCGTTTACCATTGCTTCCACCGTTTGCGCCGGAGGATGGTGCAGAGGGAAGACCCCCCAGAGCAGGTTCATGCGGTTGCAAACCGTAATGGAGTGGCTGAATCCGAAAATCGCGGCCTTGGGACGGTATTTGGAAATCAGGCGCACGGTTGTGCCGGTGTCGGTAAAGGATGCTATCGCTTCCATGTGAAGTTCTTCCGCCGCATGGGCCACGGATTCACAAATGGTTTCCGCGATGGAAAGCACACGGGGCCCACGCCTGCGCTTGGGCTGCACCGATTCCGCCATGCTGGCCTCCGCCTGCACAACAATTTTTCCCATCATGGCTACAGCGTCCCGGGGATAGCGGCCGCTGGCGGTTTCTCCAGAGAGCATGACAGCATCGGTTCCGTCGAAAATGGCATTGGCCACATCGCTGGCCTCTGCCCGGGTGGGGCGCGGGTTCTCGATCATGGACTCTAGCATTTGTGTGGCGATGATCACTGGTTTACGCCATTCGGCCGCGCGATGGATCACATGCTTCTGGATGACCGGGACCTGCTCCGGCGGCATCTCCACACCCAAGTCGCCGCGCGCGACCATGACCCCATCGGCGGCATCAAGGATTTCCTCAAGGTGCTCAAGAGCTTGCGGCTTTTCCAGCTTGGCGATGACGGGAAGATTCACGCCATGCGCCGCCATGATCTCTTTGACTTCGCGAATGTCATCGGCCGAACGGACAAAGGAAAGCGCGACGGCATCCACGCCGTTTTTAAGACCGAATTCCAGGTCTTCTTTGTCCTTGGGAGTGAGAGCGGGGATGGAGAGCGCCGCGCCGGGTAAATTGATGCCCTGGTGCTCGCCGAGAACGCCGCCATTGACCACCACACACTCAATCTCCTCCGAGGAAACCGTCGCGACCTTCAGCTCGATCAAGCCATCACAGAGCAAAATGCGGCCGCCGGGCTGAATCTCCTTCGGCAGATCGTGAAAGGTGGTGGAGATCAGATCCTCGGAACCTTCAATATCGCGGATCGTAATTCTTACGATGGAGCCGGCTTTGAGCGTGACAGGCTTGTGATCGCGCAGCGCCCCGGTGCGGATCTTCGGCCCCTGGAGGTCCTGCATAATGCAGATCGTCCGGCCCTCCTTTTCGGCCATCCGGCGGATGCACTGGATGTTAGCCAGATGTTTTTCATGGGACCCGTGGGAAAAATTCAGGCGTGCCACGTCCATGCCGGCGCGCAGCAGTTCGCGGATCATCTCGGCGCTGTTGGAAGAAGGACCGATAGTACAAATAATTTTTGCGCGGCGGGGTCTGCAATCATTCTCGAACGTCATTGTCTCCACGCATACTCGAATTTTACGGGTAAATATGAACGAATGGGAATTCTATCGGCGAATTCCTTTATTTTATTTAACCTATCACATCGCGGAGTTTGGTTTTTGGCCCTGGAAGGGGAATATTGAATGAACGGGCCTGGCTTAGGGATCCCCGGATTAGGACTCCGGACTAAAGCTCCGCGCGCGTGCTGCTTTCCACGCTGGCGAGTTCCTTACCTACCCATGCACGAGGAAACAGCATGGCGTTAAACTCCGCGCCAATGAGAATGACCAGCGAGATCATATACATCCACACCAGCAGGGCAATGCCGACGCCCAGCGATCCATAAAGAATGCTGTAGTCGGCGAACCGTTGCAAATACCAGCTGAAACCCAAAGTCGCGGCAAACCAGAGGCCTGTGGCCAGCATGGCTCCGGGCAATACGCTATGCCACGGTTGGGTCCGCGGCACGGCGTTATGGTAAATCAGCGCGATGACGGCAATGCTCGTGAGGATGGCAATGAGCCAGCGTATGGCTGTCCACATGAGCAGAATATAAAAGCCGAATTCACGCCCCAGATGGAAAAGGATGGTCGTTTCAATGCGGCTGCCAAAGGCCACCAGCACGGTGGCGAAGGTCAGCGGAATTCCAGCGAGGATCACAAGAGCAAATGAAATAATCCGCTCCTTGAACAGTCCCCAGATTTTGGGAAGCTGGTAGGCGCGGCGGAAGCCGTCCATCCAGGAAACCATCACGCCGGAGGCAAGCCAGAGGGTGAGCAAGGAAGTGGTGAACAGCAGGCTGGCAGAATGCTGCGTGGTCCCTTTTAAATAGGCCAGCGCCGCGCCGCTTCCCGCGGGAAGAATCCTTCCTAGAGCATAGGAAATTTCACGCAAATAAACTTGCGTGGTGCGCGTGGTGGCCAGCACGGACCCAACCACCAGCAAGGCCGGAAAAAAAGTAAGAATGGCGGAATAGGCCGACGCCTTGGCTATGGCAAAAGCGTCGTGCTCAAAGGCCCGCAGCGTGGCATTCCGCAAGAGTTGGAAGAATCGCAAAATCAATATTTTCAGAGTATTACGTGGAGGCACAGGCCGGGGCAACAAAGAAATTCGGCTGCGTTCCTGATTGGACAAGCGTTCGGGGGAAGCGTGCATATTGAGTCTTAAGCGCTAAATTCTTTCCGCAGGGCCAACAATGCAACTGCGAAAGTAGCAATGCGGCCAATCGGAAGGTCGCAAAGACGGCGTCTCCCCAATAGAACGTTTTTCACGACTACTTATTTTTTCCTGGAATAC
The DNA here is from genome assembly GCA_025935035.1 of Terriglobales bacterium. Taxonomy (GTDB): domain Bacteria; phylum Acidobacteriota; class Terriglobia; order Terriglobales; family Acidobacteriaceae; genus JAICLA01. The sequence continues at coordinate 15,591 of JAICWB010000029.1, read as the reverse complement.
AAGCCTTCACCATTTCGACGGCAGCCTTCGGATCGGCTACTTCCACGACCAATTCGTTATAGCGCTCATCATGCAGTTCGATCACGATGGCGTTTTCGGGATTATGAACGTCCCAAAAGACCCGGTTCCCATCCTGATAAAACGTCCCCGCGATCAGGACTCCCGGAATGTGAGTCCCGGGCAACCGGATCCCGTGCCACAATCCCTTCGCAATATTCGAATCGGTGCGAATTCCGGAGATGTGCTGCAAGGGAATTTCCAGCGAACTCTTGAACGACCACAATTTGTCCATGCCGTGCACGTGCAGACTTAGCTTGCCGTCGTAAATGGACAGTTCCACCATGAATCTGGGAATAATGGAATAAAAATTAGGGGCGGATATTTCCGCCCCTTTGACTTTGATGCGAAATTACTCCGCTGTCAGTTCCTCGGTTTCGCCTTCCTGCCGCATCAGCTCGAGCGCACGCTCGGCTTCTTCGTAGGCCTGCGAAACTTCCTCTTGTACCTTGGCGGCGGCCTCTTCCATTTCTGGCGAGAGACGCACGTTGCGGTAGTATTCCATGCCGGTCCCGGCAGGGATGAGGCGTCCGACGATGACGTTCTCTTTCAGGCCGCGCAGGTGGTCCACCGCTCCGTTGATGGAGGCTTCGGTGAGCACGCGCGTGGTCTCCTGGAACGACGCCGCGGAGATGAACGAATCTGTAGAGAGCGACGCTTTGGTGATGCCGAGCAGCAACGGACGGCCTGTGGCCGGTTTGCCGCCCTGTGCAATCACACGCTCATTCTCTTCGCGGAAGCGGAATTTGTCAGTCTGCTGTTCAAGCAGGAACGTGGTATCGCCCACGTCTTCGACCTTCACCCAGCGCATCATCTGCCGGACAATCACTTCGATGTGCTTGTCCGAGATGTTCACGCCCTGCAGACGATAGACTTCCTGGATTTCATTCACCAGGTAGGCCTGGAGTTCTTTTTCGCCCAGCACGGCAAGAATGTCATGCGGGTTGAGCGGGCCATCCATGAGAGGCTCGCCAGCCTTGACGCGCTCGCCTTCCTGCACATTGATGTGTACGCCGCGTGGCACTGAGTATTCCTTTTCGGTGCCGTTGTCCGCCTGCACGTAGAGTTTGCGTTGGCCTTTGGAGACCTCGCCGAACTTGACGGTGCCATCAATTTCGCTGATGACCGCGGTCTCGTGCGGCTTGCGGGCCTCGAAGAGTTCGACGACGCGCGGCAGACCGCCGGTAATGTCTTTGGTCTTGGTGGTTTCGCGAGGAATCTTCGCGAGAACATCGCCGGGGTGGACAGTATCCCCATCGGAGATCATCAGGTGAGCGCGAGACGGCATCAGATAACGCTTGCTGCTTTTGCCTTTAATTACAAGGGCTGGCTGGCGCTTTTCGTCCGGCGAATCGCCGACAACGTGACGCGACAAGCCAGTGACTTCGTCCACTTCTTCGTGCAGGGTAATGCCTTCTTGCAGGTCTTTGAACTGGACCGTGCCGCCGATTTCGGTCACGATGGAGAAGGTGTACGGGTCCCACTCGACCATGACCTGGCCGAGCTGGACGGCATCGCCGTCGTTCACCTTTACCTTCGCGCCGTAAATTACGGCATAACGCTCGCGCTCGCGGCCCTTGTCGTCCACAACGGCTATCGAACCCTGGCGGTTCATGACCACCAGATCACCGGCTTTCGCTTTTACCGTTTGCAATCCGATGAAGCGAACAGTGCCATTGTTCTTGGCATCAAGCCGCGACTGTTCAGAAACTCGCGATGCCGTACCCCCGATGTGGAAGGTACGCATCGTAAGCTGCGTTCCCGGCTCGCCGATGGACTGCGCGGCAATTACTCCGGTCGCTTCGCCGAGTTCGACCAGGCGTCCGGAAGCCAGGTTGCGGCCGTAGCACATGACGCAAACTCCGCGCTTTGATTCGCAGGTGAGCACGGAGCGGATTTTGACCCTTTCGATGCCGGCAGCCTGGATCGCGCCCGCCAGTTCTTCGGTGATTTCCTGATTGATGTCCACGACCACGTTGCCGTCGTAGTCCTTGATCTTCTCAAGCGATACGCGGCCCACAATGCGGTCGCGCAAAGGCTCAATGATCTCGCCCGCTTCGACGATACCGGAGACGTAAATTCCATCCACGGTGCCGCAATCGTATTCGCTGATGATCACGTCCTGCGCAACATCCACAAGACGACGGGTCAGGTAGCCGGAGTCCGCCGTCTTGAGAGCGGTGTCGGCCAGGCCTTTACGCGCGCCGTGGGTCGAGATGAAGTACTGCAACACCGTCAACCCTTCGCGGAAGTTCGCCGTGATCGGCGTTTCGATGATTTCGCCCGACGGTTTCGCCATCAAACCGCGCATACCGGAGAGCTGGCGGATCTGCTGTTTCGATCCGCGGGCGCCGGAGTCGGCCATGACGTAAATCGGGTTGATCGCACCTTCTTTGTCCTGACGCTGCATCTCACCGAACATCTCATCGGCCACTTTTTCCGTGATACCCGACCAGATTTCGATGACCTTGTTGTATCGCTCGCCGTTGGTGATGGCGCCGTCCAGGTATTGCTGCTGGACGTTGACCACCTGCTTTTCCGCGTCGCGAACCACGGTTTTCTTGTTATCGGGGATGACCATGTCATCAATGCCGATGGAGAGGCCCGCGCGCGTCGCAAAGCGGAAGCCCAGTTCCTTGATTTCATCGAGCATCTTGACCGTGGTTTCCAGTCCAAAACGCAGATAGCCGTAGTTGACCAGCTGACCGATGCCTTTCTTCTTAAGCAAGCCGTTCACATACGGCATGCTCTCGGGCAAGTGATCGTTCAGGATGGCGCGTCCTACAGTCGTGTTCAGGAAAGAACGGTCGTAGGAAGTAACGTCCGTATGGATCACATCCTGATCGTCATATGCCTGCGTCAAATCAATTACATCGCCGGTGTAGCGCAAGCGGATGGGCGTGAGTGTTTCCACCTCGCCCATTTCAAGCGCCATCAGCACTTCTTCAATATTGGCAAACGCGCGGCCTTCGCCCTTCGCGCCCGGCTTGGCTTTGGTCAGGTAGTAGAGACCAAGCACCATGTCCTGCGTAGGCACGGTGATCGGCTGGCCCGATGCCGGCGAAAGAATGTTGTGCGATGACAACATCAGCACGCTGGCTTCGACCTGCGCTTCCGGCGAAAGCGGAATATGCACCGCCATCTGATCACCGTCAAAGTCGGCGTTGAACGCCGTGCACACCAGCGGATGGATCTTGATGGCCTTGCCTTCGACCAGCACCGGTTCAAAAGCCTGAATGCCGAGGCGATGCAGGGTTGGAGCGCGGTTCAGCAGCACTGGATGGTCTTTAATGACCTCTTCCAGAATGTCCCACACCATGGGCTCCTGCTGTTCCACCATTTCTTTGGCTTGCTTGATGGTGGTGCACTGCCCGGTCTGTTCGAGGCGGTGATAGATGAAGGGCTTGAAAAGTTCCAAAGCCATCTTCTTCGGCAAGCCGCACTGGTGCAGCTTGAGTTCGGGACCGACCACGATGACCGAACGTCCGGAGTAGTCCACGCGCTTGCCAAGCAGGTTCTGGCGGAAGCGTCCCTGCTTGCCTTTGAGGGTGTCAGAGAGTGACTTCAGCGGACGGTTGTTCGCTCCACGCAGCACCCGGCCACGGCGGCCGTTATCGAACAGGGCATCCACCGCTTCCTGCAACATGCGCTTTTCGTTACGCACGATGACTTCAGGAGCGTGCAGGTCCATCAGCTTCTTCAACCGGTTATTGCGGTTGATCACGCGGCGGTACAGGTCGTTCAGGTCCGAGGTGGCAAAGCGGCCGCCATCGAGTGGAACCAGCGGGCGCAGCTCCGGCGGAATGACCGGGATCACATCCAAAATCATCCAGTTGGGCTTGTTGCCGCTCTTGCGGAACGCTTCCACGACCTTGAGGCGCTTGGCATATTTCAGCTTTTTCTGCTGAGAGCTTTCGGTCTTCATCTTCTCGCGAAGTTCGGTCGAGAGCCCATCTACTTCCACGCGCTTCAGAAGTTCCTTAATGGCCTCCGCGCCCATCATGGCCTTGAAGCCGGCCGGACGGTACTGCTGGTCGAGTTCGCGGAACTTCGCTTCGTCCTTGATGACTTCATGGTCTTTCACCGGAGCATCGCCTGGTTCAACAACGACGTAGGCCTCGAAATAAAGCACCGCTTCCAGGTCGCGCAGAGAAATATCGAGCAGATGGCCGATGCGGCTGGGCAGTCCCTTGAAGAACCACACGTGCGAGCAGGGCGAAGCCAGCTCAATGTGGCCAAGACGCTCGCGGCGGACTTTGGAGAGGGTGACTTCCACGCCGCATTTGTCGCAGATCACTCCGCGGTGCTTCATCCTCTTGTATTTGCCGCAGAGACATTCCCAATCCACGGTCGGACCGAAAATGCGCGCGCAAAACAGGCCGTCGCGTTCTGGTTTGAAGGTGCGGTAATTAATGGTCTCCGGCTTGGTGACTTCACCATGCGACCAGCTCCGGATTTTTTCCGGAGAGGCCAGACTGATGCGAATCGCGTCAAAGTCGGCGATCGGATTTGCCATTTCAAAGGGGCTCGAACGGTACAAGGTTTCCTCCGATTCCTGCGGTCCTTACGCGTCCGCTGACGGCCCTCGAAAATCTGCCGGTGGCATTAGCCTTTGGGGTTGCTTCCCACCGAAATCTTCGGACTTGCGATGCGAGAGCTCCTATGCAAGTCCGCATTTTCAATCACGACTGGCTGCGATGGCCCTGGTCTCAGGACCAATGCCATCAGCCAATGACTAATCTGCCGCGGCCGCCAATGACGGCTTCTTGTCGTTTGCCTTGATCAATTCCACGTCGAGGCAGAGCGACTGCAATTCACGGATCAATACGTTGAACGACTCGGGTACACCCGGCTCCATGGCGGCTTCGCCTTTGACAATGGCCTCGTAAATCTTGGTGCGGCCATAAACGTCGTCGGACTTCGCGGTCAGCAGCTCCTGCAGGATGAAGGCTGCGCCATAAGCTTCGAGCGCCCAGACTTCCATTTCTCCGAAACGCTGCCCGCCGAATTGCGCTTTTCCGCCCAGCGGCTGTTGGGTAATCAGAGAATAGGGCCCGATGGAACGCGCGTGGATCTTGTCATCCACCAGGTGCGACAACTTCAGCATGTAGATGTAGCCAACCGTGACCGGCTGCTCGAACCTGTCTCCAGTCATGCCGTCGTAGAGGTACGTCTTGCCCGACGTCGGCAATCCTGCCGAACTCAGCAAGGCCTTTATTTCGCTTTCACGCGAGCCGTCAAATACCGGCGATCCCGTAAACACGCCCTCGGTCAGTGTCGGCGCAACCGACATCAACTCTTCATCGCTCAGGCTGGCGACTGTATCCGCCAGCACTGTGTCTTTGAAGAGCGCCTTCAATTCACGCCGTACGATTTCTTCCTTCGAATTTTCCGCCAGCAGCCGGTTGATCTTTTCGCCCAGCGCATGTCCCGCCCAGCCCAGATGCGTCTCGAGAATCTGGCCCACATTCATACGGGAAGGCACGCCCAGCGGATTCAGGACAATCTCCATGGGAGTACCGTTTTCCAGGTACGGCATGTCCTCTTCCGGCAGAATGCGCGCGATCACGCCTTTGTTGCCATGGCGTCCGGCCATCTTATCGCCCACGCTCAACTTGCGCTTCATGGCGATATAAACTTTGACCAGCTTGATCACGCCCGGCGGCAGTTCGTCGCCCTTGGTGAGCTTGTCCTTTTTCTCGTTGACGATCTTTTTGAGCACGTCAATCTGGCGCGAGGTCATCTCTTCGATTTCGTCAATCTGTTCGTTGACGCGCGGGTCCTTGTCCGCATATTTGATCCGCTTCAGGTTACGGGTCGAAATGCGTTCGATGGTCTCGCGGTCCAGAACGGCGTCCTTGGTGAGCAAACGCTTGTTGGTGCGCTCGTCGTGCAGGTCGGCCTGCACCACTTTGCCCCCCAGAATGTTTTCCAGGCGCTTCAGCCGCTCATCGGTAAGAATGCGGATTTCGTCGGAAAGGTTCTTCTCCAGCTTGGTGATCTGCGCCGCCTCAATCGCCTTGGCCCGTTCATCTTTTTCCTGGCCCTTGCGCGAGAATATCTTCACATCCACGATCACGCCTTCCACGCCCGGAGGGCAGTAGAGCGACGCGTCGCGGACGTCTCCGGCCTTTTCGCCGAAGATGGCGCGGAGCAGTTTTTCTTCCGGCGTAAGCTGGGTCTCGCCCTTGGGCGTGACCTTGCCCACCATGATGTCGCCCTGCTTGACCGTCGCGCCGATGCGGATAACGCCCGCTTCATCCAAATTGCGCAGCATGGATTCGCTGACGTTCGGAATGTCACGCGTCACTTCCTCCGGACCGAGCTTGGTGTCGCGGGACTCGATTTCGTACTCCTCGATGTGCAGCGAGGTGTAATAGTCCTCTTTCACCAGCTTCTCGGAGACCAGGATCGCGTCTTCAAAGTTGTATCCGCGCCATGGCATGAAGGCCACCAGCACGTTCCGCCCCAGCGCCAGCTCGCCTTTGTCGGTACAGGGGCCGTCGGCAATCACCTGGCCTTTCACCACACGCTGGCCTTTCACCACCACTGGCTTCTGGTTGATGCAGGTGTTCTGGTTGGAGCGCTTGAATTTGGTGAGCTGGTAAATATCGCTGCCCACCTCGCGCGAGAGCTGCGTGGGATGATGCTCGCCCTCAACGCGCACAATGATGCGCTCAGAGTCCACCGAGTCAATGATTCCATTCCGCTTGGCGAGAATCACGGCCCCGGAATCCCGCGCCGTTACTCCTTCCATGCCGGTGCCTACGATCGGGGCTTCCGCGCGGAGCAACGGCACGGACTGCCGCTGCATGTTCGCGCCCATCAAAGCGCGGTTCGCATCATCGTGCTCCAGGAACGGCACTAGTGATGCCGCCACCGAAACCAGCTGCTTGGGACTGACATCCACGTAGTCCACTTCGTCTTTGCTGACCAGCACAAAGTTCCCGGCCTTGCGGGCGTTGACCAGGTCACCGACAATGCGGCCCTTATCGTCGAGTTCGACATTGGCCTGCGCGATCACGTGCCGGTCTTCTTCCCAGGCGGAGAGGTAGAACGAATACGGCTCAATTTCCGCCTGCTTCTTGCGGCGCTCCTTCAAATCAGCGTTGATCTTTTCGATCTCATGCTTTTCCACATGGTCGCCGACCTTGAATTCGCTGTCGCCGGAGTTCGTAATGCTCATGTAATCCTGCACACGCGCGTTCTTCACGCGCCGGTACGGAGATTCGATGAATCCGTAGTCATTGATGCGGGCGTAGCAGCTGAGCGAGGAGATGAGTCCGATGTTCGGACCTTCCGGCGTCTCAATCGGGCAGATGCGGCCGTAGTGCGTAGGGTGAACGTCGCGGACCTCGAATCCTGCTCGCTCACGAGAAAGACCACCCGGGCCAAGCGCCGAAAGACGCCGCTTGTGCGTGATTTCCGATAGCGGATTGGTCTGGTCCATGAACTGAGAAAGCTGCGACGACCCGAAGAACTCGCGGATCGCAGCCATGACCGGCTTGGCATTGACCAGATCATGCGGCATGGCCGTGGACATTTCCTGGTACACGGACATCTTTTCCTTGATCGCGCGCTCCATGCGCACCAGGCCAATGCGGAACTGGTTTTCCAGCAGTTCGCCCACTGCGCGGACACGGCGGTTGCCGAGGTGATCAATGTCATCCACCTGGCCGATGTTCTTGCGCAGCTTCAGCAGGTAGCGGATGGTGGCGTAAAAGTCATTCGGGTCCAGCGTGCGCTGGTCGAGCCCGGTGGCATCATTCTTTTCAAACAGCTTGATGTTGAACTTCAGCCGGCCTACGCGGGAGAAATCATACTTCCGCGGATCGAAGAACATTCCGTGGAAGAGCGATGTTGCCGTGTCAAGCGTCGGAGGATCGCCGGGACGCAGCTTGCGGTAAATCTCGATCAGCGCTTCCTGCGGCGTTTTCACCGCATCGCGCTTCAGCGTCTGGCTGATGACCGTCCCCACATCGTCGTGCTCGGGGAAGAACAGGCTGATCTCCACAACGCCCGTCTCAAGAATCTTGGAGAGCTTGTCCGCAGTAAGCTCCGAATTGGCTTCGAGTAGGACTTCGCCGGTGGTTGTATCCACCACATCGGCGGCCACCCACGCGCCTTCAAGGTCCGAGATGTCAACTTCGATTTCGGAGATCTTGGCTTTCTGAATGTCTTTGAGCGCCTGCGCGTTGATCTTCCGCCCGGAGTGAACAACCTCCTCTCCGGACTTTGACTTAATGCTGTGCGCTAACTTCATGCCCAGGAGATTGGTCGGCTTGTCACTGGCCGCGTCGAGCGTCCAGAAAAGCTTCTTGTCGCGGACCGCCATCCGGTCCACGGTATAGAACGTGCGCAGGATGTCTTCGCTCGAGCGCAGCCCTAACGCGCGCAGGAAAATCGTGCCCAGAAACTTGCGCTTACGGTCAATGCGGACATAGAGAACGTTCTTCTGGTCGTATTCAAATTCCACCCATGAACCGCGGTAGGGAATGATCTTACCCAGGAAGTACGTGCGGTTGTTCGCGGTCTCGAAGAAGACGCCGGGCGAACGGTGCAACTGGCTCACGATCACGCGCTCGGTGCCGTTCACGATGAACGTGCCGTTATCGGTCATCAGCGGAACATCCCCGAAGAACACTTCCTGTTCTTTAATGTCGCGGATGGAGCGGTTACCGGCCTCGTCCTTGTCCCAGATGGTGAGGCGCATGGTGACCTTGAGCGGAGCGGAATAAGTCATGCCGCGCTCTTCGCACTCGGCCACGTCGTACTTCAGCTGCAATCCGACCGGATCGCCGCATTTATTGCAGAAGTCCGGCGTGTTCGCGTTGTACGTTCCGCATTTATGGCAGAGAACTTCGCCGGGATGGAAGGGATCGGTGATGACCGTCGAGCCGCAATTACGGCAGGTGGTGCGCAGGTGATGCAGCCCTTTCAGGTGGCCGCATTTGCACTCCCAGTTACCAATGGCGTAATCCACAAACTCAAGTTGTGATACGTTGCGGAAGTCGGTGATCGGAAACACGGACTGAAAAACCGACTGCAAGCCGCCGTCTTCGCGTTCGCTGGGCAGCTTGTCCATTTGCAGAAAACGATCATAGGAACGCTTCTGCACCTCAATGAGGTTGGGGATCTGGATGGTGACTGGAATCTTGGAAAAATCAAAACGCTTGCGGAAGGAATTGTTCTTCGACATTCGGAAACTCCCAAACTTGTGGTGTGCGGCGAGTGCCGCCCACCAGCTACTAGCTTGCAGCTCACAAGCCCCTGCGCGTGTTGCTCAGGAGCTAAAAGCTAGTAGCTGGCCGTACTTGCACAAACCATGGTCAACAGACACGTACGCGCCCGTGAGGACATGAATCCCCGCAGGCGCCAGTTGCAGCGCTCAGCCTTACTTTGAAATGTATGTTTCCGCGCCAGTTCTCTAAGGCCTGTTCAGTCCCGCCCTAAGCGGAACAGCTTGCTAATCCTGCCAGCGAACTCACTCCCGCTTCTCCAGGTCATTTTGGAAGTGAAGGTCGCCACTACGTTCGTGAAGTCAAGGGAAGCGGTGTTAGGTTAGATGATACCACCGCCTCCCCGGATTCATCAATGCTCAACCCGGTTTTTCGCATGGAAATACCGGACAGGCTCCGCCTAGACTACCTGGGCCGCTTCGGCTCATCCCAATCGGCAGGCCGCCCAGGATATCCCACCGCAGGCTCAGCCTTCAGCTTGCCCTGAAAACCGAGCATGCGAAGTTGCCAAAAGGGCCTGCGAACGCGGCTACTTGATTTCGACAGCAGCTCCGGCTTCCGCGAACTTCTTCTTGATGGTCTCGGCTTCTTCCTTCGACACGCCTTCTTTCACGTTCTTGGGAGCTCCGTCTACCAGGTCCTTGGCTTCTTTCAGGCCGAGGCTGGTGACTTCGCGTACCGCCTTGATCACATTGATCTTGTTCGCGCCCACGTCCTTCAGGACGACGGTAAATTCCGTCTTTTCTTCGGCCGGGGCCGCGCCTGCCCCCGCACCCGCTCCGCCGCCGGCCACAACCATCGGGGCCGCTGCGGCTGCCGAAACACCCAGCCTCGCTTCTAATTTCTTTACCAGGTCAGCTGCTTCGAGCAGCGACAAACCTACGATTGACTCTTCCAACTGCGCTAAATCCGCCATGTTATTTCTCCACTTTTTTCGTTATCAGTTGCTGATTTCGTTATCGGTTGGCCAAGTTTCCAGTGCGTAAGCCCTGTTTCACCACCCCAGACAAGGCGGCTGACACGGCCCCACAACCCTCAACCTCTGATAACCGAAACTTTCATTCTGTAATTGAGTAATTTGCTAAACCGGGGCGATTGAAAACCCACTCACCGGCGGGTTTCCAATTACCACATTACAAAATTACCCAATCACCAAATCTTTTATGCTTCCTTGAACTTTTTCTTCTCGACGCCCTGGTTCACCACTACCGCCAGGTCGCGGCCCACCGCGCCCATCACCGTTACCAGGCGCTGCGCCGGAGCATTCAACAGGAACAGCAGCTTGGAGTAGATTTCTTCCTTCGACGGCATGGTTGCAAGCGATTCAATCTCCTTGATCGAGACCACGCGGCCTTCGACGATACCCGACTTAAAGGTAAACTCCGGATTGTCCTTGGCATATTTCGCCAGCGCCTTGGCCAGCGCGACCGGATCGCCTTCGGTATAGGCAATCGAGGTGACGCCGGAGAGGTCTTTCAGCGCGCCTTCAACTTTCGTCCCCTTGGCAGCCCGCTCCACCAGCGTGTTCTTCACGACGGCATATTTCGCACCGGAGCTGCGCAGCGTTTTGCGCAGTTCAAAATCCTGCGCCACGGTCAGCTTGCTGTAAGTCGTGACAATCAGGCTCGAAACCTTTTGCAAGTCATTGCTGAGCTTCTCTACCTGTTCCGTTTTCTTTGCTCTCGAAACCGCCATATCGAATCCCTTTCAAATCTGTTTGTTGAGCGGGCGCTTTGCCGCCCCGCACGGGCTCAAGCGTCCGCGCCCATCAATTCTTACGCTTTTGCTGCGGCTTCTTCCGCAGTGGTGTCAATGGGAATTCCCGGGCCCATGGTCGAGCTCAGGTAGCAGCCTTTCACATATTTGCCCTTGGCGACTGAGGGCTTAGCCTTGATCACATTGGAGATGAGCACGGTGGCATTCTCAATAAGCTTTTCCGGTGAAAAGGAAATCTTGCCCACCGGAACGTGCACCAGCGCCGTTTTATCGGTGCGGAACTCCACCTTTCCGGCCTTCACCTCCTGCACCGCTTTCGCAACGTCGAAGGTGACCGTGCCGGTCTTCGGATTCGGCATCAGGCCCTTGGGACCGAGCACTTTACCCAGGCGGCCTACGGACTTCATCACATCAGGCGTAGCGATGAGGGCGTCAAAATCCGTCCAGTTCTCTTTGTTGATCTTGTCCACCATCTCTTCGCCGCCAACAAAGTCCGCGCCCGCCTGCTCGGCTTCTTTAACTTTTTCGCCGGTCGCGATCACCAGCACCTTTTTAGATTTACCGAGGCCATGCGGCAGGACCACTGTCCCGCGCACCATCTGGTCGGCATGTTTGGGGTCAACGCCGAGACGCATCGTGATTTCGACGGTCTCGTCAAATTTTGCAAATTTGACCTTCTGCAAGAGGGGCACTGCTTCTTTGAGCTGATAAGGCCTGGCTTCCACCGCCTTGCGGGCCTTGCTGATGTTCTTTCCTTCTTTTCGCATCTCTCTACCTCGTCTCCCACCGCTGAACATCGTTCCGGTCAGCCGTAGTCAATGACATTTGTAATTGTGTAATCGGGCAATTTTGCAATTTGAAACCAGCAGCGGGTTGCTGCTCACGATTTTCAATTACTCAATTGCGAAATTTCCCAATTAGCAAATTAGTCTACCCAACTACTTCAATTCCCATGGAACGCGCTGTTCCGCTGACGCTTTTGATTGCAGCTTCAATCGTGGCAGCGTTCAGGTCGGGCAGCTTCTGCTTGGCGATATCGGCGACCTGCTTGGCCGTCACCTTGCCGACCTTGTCCTTGTTTGGCGCGCCCGATCCCTTGGCGATCCCGGCAGCGCGCTTCAACAAAATGGAAGCCGGAGGCGTCTTGGTGATGAAGGTGAACGAGCGGTCGTTGTAGACCGTGATCACGACCGGAATAATCAGCCCTTCCAGTTCTTTCTGGCTGGTGCGGGCATTGAACTGCTTGCAGAATTCCATGATGTTGACCTGCGCCTGACCCAGCGCCGGGCCAACCGGAGGAGCGGGGGTCGCCTTGCCTGCCGCGATCTGCAACTTTACTGAGCCTGTAACTTTTTTTGCCATCGAATTAATCCTGAAATTTTGTAATTTCTACGAAACCACTTTCTCCACCTGGCTGAACTCCAGCTCCACCGGAGTAGAGCGCCCAAAGATCGTGACCATCACCTTCAGCGTCTCCCGGTCTTCATTAACCTCATCCACCACGCCGGTAAAGCTGGCAAACGGCCCTTCGGTGATTTTCACGCTCTCGTTCTTCTCGAACTTCACTTTCAGCTTGGGCTTATCTTTGCTGTCCGCGACCTGGTAAACGATGTGCTGCACTTCTTCCTCGGAAAGCGGCGTCGGCTGCTGCCCGGTTCCCACAAATCCGGTGACGCGCGGCGTGTTCTTGACCACGTGCCAGACGTGATCATCCATGTCCATCTCTACCAGCACATAGCCGGCGTACAACATGCGCTCCGAGGTATATTTCTTGCCGCCGCGGATCTCGGTGACTGACTCCGTGGGAATCAGGACGCGGCCAATTTTGTCCTGCAAGCCAAACGCCTGCACGCGGGACTCCAGCGACTCCTTCACTTTGCGCTCAAAACCCGAATACGCATGAATGATGTACCACCGCATATTCGGATTGCGCGGGTGCTCAGAGGCGGGCGCTCCATCCACGGAAATTGCCGCGCCTGCTTCGGCCTGGTTTTTTTCTTCGTCCTGCATATTGGTGCTGGCTGGCCAGCGTCCTTCCCTGATATCCGCGGTTCTCTCAATGAAGATGAGTGAAGTAACGGAACATGTAATCAATGCTGTGGCCAAGCGCCACGTCCACCACCCAAAAGTAGCCCGCGAACAGGAAAACGGTCACAATCACCACTACCGTCGTGGCCTGCACCTCTTTTAAGGGAGGGGCGGTGACCTTTTTCATCTCCGTGCGCACGTCACGGTAAAAATTCGCGATCCGCTCCGGCCAGGACTTAATGCGTCCGGCAAAGCTGTCATCGCCCGTCGCAGCTGTCATTGCTTTGGCCATTCTCTTTGTCTCGACTCCCATCGCTTCTACCACTCCCTCGAAACTCTGGCAGGGGCGGAGGGATTCGAACCCCCAAGTTCGGTTTTGGAGACCGACAGTTTAACCGTTGAGCTTACGCCCCTGAATCATTTGGCAATTTTGTAATTTGAAAAACTGTAAATTGAAAACCATTTCGGTGCGGCCCGGTTTTAAATTACAAAATTACGAAATTACAAATTATTTCACTTCTTTATGCGGCGTATGCTTCCGGCAGCGGCGGCAGAATTTCTTCTTCTCCAGCCGCTCGGTCATCGTTTTGCGGTTCTTGGTCGTCGAATAATTCCGCTCTTTGCAATCACCGCATTGCATCGTAATGATTTCTCGGGGCATTGCCTGTTACCTCAATCCTAGTGTTTTTGGCTGGCCAACCGGAAAATCCATCGACAGCACATATTCCCAGAGAACCAGCAGTAAGTGATCTCCATCTTCCCTACTCACGCGTATCCAAATTCCAATATCGTCCGAATCTTCAACTCTAACCGCCAAAAACATGGACTCGTCCACATTTATCGCCGCATGCTTCAAGACTTCACGGCCATCCTCGGTCAGCAGGACAGCAGCATCGCGCTCGCTAATCTTCATTGCCTCAGACCGACAAGGGCGCGGTCAAATATGTGCCCTAGTCGTTCCTCAGCTTCCTTTGAACCATTCTCGAAATAATCGTCGACCACCGACTCCTCTATACGAAGAGGAAGTACTCGTCCGTTGATCTGCATCTCCACGTCGAATCGGTCCTGGACCGTTCGCAAGGTGACACGATTAACATGAGCTCCGATCCCAAGTCCCTCAATCCGCTGCTCGATTAACCTAGCCAGACGCTCGGTCTTAATCAGTAGAGCATCACGGTTCCGCTCGCCGGCAACAACGCTACGCGCGTATTCTTCTTCCGGAATACCAAGTTTCTTCGCGACAGAACGCTGCTGGTCCGTGAGACGCGGAAGTTGGTCAGGCGGCAAACTCCTCGCGAGCTCACGTTCCGCGGCACCAGCTCTCCAACCATCCACAGCAATTTCCATATAACAACTCCTACTTAATTATTTCTGAAATCGTGCCTGCGCCGACCGTGTGCCCGCCTTCGCGGATGGCGAAGCGCAAGCCCTTCTCCATCGCCACCGGCGTGATCAGCTCGATCACCAGGCTCACGTTGTCTCCCGGCATCACCATCTCCGTGCCCGCCGGCAACTCCGCTACTCCCGTCACGTCCGTCGTCCGCAAGTAGAATTGCGGACGGTATCCCTTGAAGAACGGCGTGTGCCGCCCGCCTTCTTCCTTCGTCAGAATGTAAACTTCCGCCTTGAACTTGGTGTGCGGCGTAATCGAACCGCCTTTGGCCAGCACCATGCCGCGCTCCACATCTTCCTTCGCAATACCGCGCAGAAGAAGTCCCGCGTTGTCGCCCGCCAAACCTTCATCCAGCTGCTTCTTGAACATTTCGACGCCGGTCACCACCGTCTTGCGCGTGTCGCGGAAACCCACAATCTCGATTTCTTCCCCGACCTTCACCTTGCCGCGCTCGATTCTTCCCGTTACAACCGTGCCGCGCCCTGAGATCGAGAAGATATCTTCAATCGGCATCAGGAACGGCTTGTCCAAATCGCGCTGCGGCTGCGGCACGCTCTTGTCCACCGCCTCCATCAGCTCATCAATCTGCTTCTCCCACTTCGCTTCCCCGTTCAAAGCGCCCAAGGCCGACAGGCGAATCACAGGAACATCGTCTCCCGGAAACTGATAGCTCTTCAGCAGCTCGCGCACTTCCAGCTCCACCAGGTCGAGCAGCTCGGCATCATCCACCGCGTCGCACTTATTCAGCGCCACCACGATGTACGGCACGCCCACCTGCCGCGCCAGCAGCACGTGCTCGCGCGTCTGCGGCATCGGACCATCGGTCGCAGCCACAACCAGAATCGCGCCATCCATCTGCGCCGCGCCCGTAATCATGTTCTTGATGTAGTCGGCGTGGCCCGGGCAGTCCACGTGCGCGTAGTGCCGGTTCGCCGTCTCGTACTCCACGTGCGCCGTCGCAATCGTGATGCCGCGCGCCTTCTCTTCCGGCGCGTTGTCAATCGAATCAAACGACCGGAACTGGATCTTCGGATTGTGCTTCGACAGCACCTTCGTGATCGCCGCCGTCAGCGTCGTCTTCCCGTGGTCAATGTGACCGATCGTCCCTACATTCACGTGCGGCTTGTTCCGCTCAAATTTTTCTTTCGCCATATCGCT
>JAICWB010000185.1 GCA_025935035.1 Terriglobales bacterium | reverse complement strand
GTGGCCCACGGGGTTGATCCCAAACAGATTGTTTTCTTGTGTAGTCGCAAGCCCGATCCCTCACGGATGGTCGCCCCAAATGGCGCGCAGCGATGGAGTCGGTTCAAAACACAAGTAGCTTCTAGAAACCACTGTTTTCCTGAAGCGGATGCGCAGCCCAGGATCTCGGGTGATTGGCGAAATTCGACCATGTTGCGAGAGACACAATGGCCCGGCCTTTGGACTTCTATGCTGCCCGCGAAGTTTCGTTCCGCAGATGGCGAACGTACCTTTGAATACCACGGGTTAGGACGTTATGGCCGCGATGTACGACAAAGGATCGATGCGCTTGCGTGGGCCGGTTTTACGGTTCCTGCTCTGCGAGCAGCCAATGGGTTTTCGCGTACGAACCTGCATTTGGCTGGGTGCAGACTGTCGAAGTGTGACCTCGGCGAAACCGTGATAAACCGCATGGCGGAGTACGTCGCCGTTCGCGCGAAGGTCTGCGCGGTCAGCCAGGACGCTGTTCACATCCATGAGTTGGAAAGTATGGCGCAGTTCAATTTTCAACAATCCACCGGAAGGGAGTTGCCAACTGACTTTAGTCTTTCCGTTCGCCGTCCCGTGATCGCGGACGCGCAGATGATGCCTCACACCTGGCTGAAAACCTTTAAGAGAGGGTCATTGCTAAAACTGGACTGCGGCACACACGGCGACAATCATTTCTTTCCCGGCCCGGTGGATATTGCGTGGGACATTGCTGGCGCAATCGTCGAGTGGGAGATGAGTGACGGCCACCGGCGGTTGTTTCTCGCACGCTACAATGATTTATCAAAAGAGGACGTCAGCCAGCGGCTCGATCCATACATTACTGCCTACGCCGCATTCCGCAACGGCTATTGCCGCATGGCCGCATCCGCGATGGCGCACGATCCCGCCGAACAGGCTCGGCTTTTACGCGATGCCGAGCGATACCGCTGTGCATTAATGGAGCAGGCCAGCCGGCCGATCGCGGCCGCGGCCGCTTACAGGTAGAACTCTTCCATCGCGCCCACAACCGCAGATTGTTCTGAAGAAGTAAGCTCAGGGAAGATGGGCAGCGCGATCACGTCCTTCGCCGCCTTCTCGCTCTCCGGCAGGTCCCCCGGCGCGTAACCCAGATACGCGAAGCACTTCTGCAAGTGCAGCGGCAACGGGTAATAGATCATGTTGCCAATGTGCTGCTTATCCAGAAAGGCCTTGAGCTCGTCGCGCCGTTCAACGCGCACAACATATTGATGAAAGATGTGGCCGGCTTGCGGTGTGCGTTTCAAGATGCGGACCGGCGCAGTCTTTGCGCCGCCCGGCGAGCCTAGCAATCCTGAAGACTTCAACAGGATGTCGTACGCATCCGCCCGTTTGTTCCGTCGCTTATTCCAGTCTTCTATGTGCCGCATTTTTACGTTAAGAATGGCAGCTTGCAGGGAATCCAGGCGGCTGTTCCACCCGATCTCGTCGTGGTAGTAACGCCTGGTGCTGCCGTGAGCACGCAGTGAGCGCGAATGCGCAGCTACCTTCTCATCGTTCGTGGTGATGAGGCCGCCATCACCGTAACAACTCAGGTTCTTCGTCGGATAAAAACTGAATGCGCCCGCCGTCCCCAACCCGCCCGCGGGCTTTCCCCGCCAAGTGGCGCCAAATGCCTGCGCCGCGTCTTCCACGATCTTCAGCTTGTGGTCGGAGGCGATGCGGTTGAGTTCATCCATCTGCGCGCATTGGCCGTAAAGATGGACCGGCATAATGCCCTTGATCTTCGCCGAAGCAAAACGCCGTATGCGGTCTTCCACGCACCTCGGATCGATGTTCAGCGTCTCCGGCTCAACATCAACAAAGATCGGCTTCGCCCCCGCGCGGACGATGGTGCTGGCTGTGGCGAAAAAACTGAATGGCGTGGTGATGACCTCATCGCTTGGCTGGATACCGGAAGCCAGCAATGAGAGCCAGATCGCGTCTGTGCCAGATGCGCACCCTATCGCGTACTTCACTCCCAGGAATTTCGCCGCCTCATTCTCAAATTCGGTCACATCTTCGCCCAGGATGTAATGCTGCGACGCGCACACGCGGTTGATCGCCTTAGTCACTTCTTTTTTTATGGAGTCATATTGCCGCGACAAGTCCAGCATGGGCACTGCACGGGCTTTCTTTGCCGAGGAGCGTGAGGATTTCGCTGTCTTAGTGGCTGCGGCGGTCGCCTTCTTCATAGGCCAAGGGGTGCTGCGTTACGGAATCTTAACATGTGTACCTTATCGCCGCCTTGCTGCCTTTATGCACCCCAACGCGTCTTTATATATGGAAAAACATTTTCGGGGATGGGCGCTATTGAAAAAGTGCGCTACTCCCCGTATCGTTTTCCCTATTCCGCATCTAAGGATGCGATAGCAAACGATCGCGCAAAGCGGTTGTTGAGGAGATCGGCAAAATGGAAACCAAGCCGGCGCAAAATATCCAGGACACTTTTCTTAATTCGGCGCGCAAAGATAAGGCGCCTATCACCGTTTATCTGCTCAGCGGAGTCAAACTTACGGGGCGCATCCGCTCGTTTGATAAATATTCCGTGGTGCTTGAGAGCAACAATCAGGAACAACTGATCTTCAAGCACGCTATCTCCACTGTTGTGCTGGGCAAGGCCATTCATCACACCGGCCACACCAGTTCGCAATCTTCAGAACGGCAAGGCCCTTCGACCGTCTCAGCACCGGCCGCAGCTACGGGCACCAGCGGTTCGGGGCAATAAGCTATTCCCGGCCCGAAAGATTCCTGGGCAAACAAGGCTGCGCATAAACAAAAGACCGCACGCAGTCAGGGGCACAGCACCGCCCGCGAGGGCCCCGAGCGCGTCTTTCTTGTCGGCATCGAGTTCCGTTCCGGACGCCGCGCCAATCTCGCGCATGCAAGGTTAGCGCGCGATGCCTCGCGCAGGAATCCGCCGACAGAGAAGAATCAGCAGGACGACAGCGACGACATATCTGCCGGCTACAGCCTGGAAGAGTCACTCGCCGAATTTCGCGAACTAGCTGCCAGCGCCGGTGCGAGTGTTGTCGGCGAGTTCAGCCAACGCCGTGACAAACCTGATCCAGCCACATTGATCGGCAAAGGGAAACTGGAAGAGATCGCCGCTACGGCCAAAGCAGCGCAAGCTGACCTCATCCTGTTCGACCATGACCTCTCGCCCTCGCAACAGCGCAACATCGAAAAAGAGGTCGAGACGCGCGTGATCGATCGCACGCAACTGATCCTCGACATCTTCGCCAAGCACGCCCGCACGCGTGAAGGCCAGCTGCAAGTTGAACTCGCGCAACTGGAATACATGTTGCCGCGGCTCGCGGGACGCGGCATCGAAATGTCGCAGCTTGGCGGCGGCATCGGCACCCGCGGACCCGGCGAAACACAACTTGAGACAGACCGCCGCAAAATCGCGCGCCGGATGCGCCACATCAAAGAGCAAGTTGAGGAAGTCCGCCGGGTTCGTTCGCAACAACGCTCGCGCAGAGAATCAGTCCCGGTTGCAACCGTCGCGCTCGTCGGCTACACCAATGCGGGCAAATCAACATTATTCAACGCGCTGACGCAGGCAGGCGTGCTGGAATCGTCAAAAATGTTTGCCACGCTCGACCCCACACTTCGCGGCGTCACTTTGCCATCGAAGAAAAAGATTCTGTTGTCAGACACAGTCGGATTCATCCGCGACCTCCCGCACAGTCTGGTCACCTCGTTCCGCGCGACTTTAGAAGAGGTGCAGCGCGCAGAGCTCGTGTTGCATGTGAGCGATGCCTCAGCACCGGCCTATATCGCCAAGGAGCAACGCTCACAGGTAGAGAAAGTCTTGAGTGAACTGGACGCGAAACACAAGCCAACTCTCCGCGTGATGAATAAAGCTGATCTTCTTATGCCGTCAGAGCTCGCTACGCTTCGAAAAGAGCCCAATGTGACCTACGTATCCGCGTTGAAAGGAACCGGCCTGCCGGAATTGTTGGAAAAGATAGACGCTCTTCTCACTGATGACCCGTTAGTCCGCATGAAGCTGCGCATCCCACAAAGCGAAGGCCGAATTTTGGCGCAACTGGAAGCCACGGCGAAGATCCTCTCTCGCGAATTCCGGGACGACGACGTCGATCTAGAAGTGCAAGCCCCGGAGAGCTATCTGCGTGGATTAGAAAAATTCCAGGAACGAAGTAAGAAGCAAAAAACTAAGCACCTCTAAATTTTGGCAATTACAAATTCCGGCGATTTTAGCAATCCGGATTCTTCGCTATGCTCAGGATTTCGCGTGCAGGCTCCCGCTTCGCTCACGCCTGCAGAGCCGCTCAAATTAAATGGGCCTATTGCCAAAGAGCGGTGACACTTCCTTGGCAACAGGCCCATTCGATCCGAAATGGATCGGAGGTGATATGTACAGTTTACGCCTCCGCAATCCGAAGTCAAGCCAACACCTTAGTTTAATTTGAGGAACCTTAGCGCGCTCATTCGCGTATTAACTTGTAGATGAAACGCGAGGTGTCTCTTGCTGCGCAAAACTCTTTCCTTCCTTGCAGTTAGCCTTTTAGTGGCAGCTATTCCGATAGTCTCTAAAGCACAATCTGCGGACCAAGCCCACGCACTGAACCGTGCCTTCTCGCGCGGCGGACACATCGAAATGCACCTCCAAGCGGGTGAGTATCAGATCCGCCGCTGCAGCGAAGATAAGATCCACGTCGAGTGGACAGCGAGATCTTCAAAACTCGACAAAGTGAAAGTCGATCTCTCCGGGGATGCCGAAAAAGCAAAACTCAAAGTCAGGACGCCCGACAATGGCCACGTCCATGTCATCATCGAAGTGCCCGCGACCGCCAACTTGTACGTGCGCCTCACTGCCGGCGACCTCAATATCGAAGGCATTGAAGGAGACAAAGATATTGCCAGCCATGCCGGTGACATAAATGTAGATGTCGGCGACCCAACTTCTTACGGACCGGTCGATGCATCGGTGAGCATCGGCGACCTTACCGCGGAAGCGTTCAACGTCACGAAAGAAGGATTTCATAATCACCTTCGACTCAATGGTTCCGGCAGGTACACGTTGCATGCGCATGTAGGCGCCGGAGACCTGCGTCTTTACGGAAAGAAAAAAGAGGCCGCCTAGAAACGTGCGGGTCGCAGTTTTCCACTGCGTAACAAAACGTCCCTAATCCCTGCCGAATAAATGCGTTGGCGCAAGCCCGCGCGCGTTGACACTCGCGCTTTCAGACTGTTAAATTAGGTAGTTCTCAACCACAGTTTCTTCCCCTTGGAATAGACACCCGGCATGGATGCAGCGTTACAAAAAGCATTAGGCGAATTACTGCTCACCGCAGTGCCCACCATGATCATGTTCGCCATTCTGTATGTGGCGTACCGCGTTTTGGTGCACAATCCGCTGACGAAAATCCTCGCTGAGCGCCACAGCAAGACCGCGGGCGCGGTGCAAAAAGCGCAGTCTGACGTGGCCGCCGCAGATACCAAGACAAAGGCTTATGAAGACCGCTTGCGCGAGGCCCGCATGGGTATCTTCAAGGCGCAGGAAGCCCGCCGCAAACAACTTTTAGACGCGCGGACAGCCGCCATCCAGGCGGCCCGCAGCGCCGCGGACACAAAAGTAAAAGCCGCCAAGGCGGACATTGAAAAAGAGACCGCGACGGCGAAAACTGGACTCTCAGCGCAAACAGAAACACTCGCACAGGAAGTCATTCGCGCGGTGCTGAATCCCAAAGCAGGCGCATCGCCCGCAGCAGGTGCCCGCTAATGCGAACGCAGATGAAAAACCTTCGCGCGCTACTTCTGCTGACAGTGAT
>JAICWB010000231.1 GCA_025935035.1 Terriglobales bacterium | reverse complement strand
GCTGCGCGTATTGGATGAACGCCGCGAGAATGCCGATGGTCACGGCGCCGTGAAGATGGCGCAAGCCGCCAAACCAAATGACGCATGCAATCGCGGTCGCGGAGAGGACTTCGACGACCGGATAATAAACAGCGTGGGCCACGATGGCGTCTTTGTACGCCTCCATGTAATCCACGTTGACCTTCTCGAACTCGTCATAGCTGCGCTTTTCGCGGTTAAAGAGTTGCAGCGCCATGATGCCGCTCACGTGCTCTTGCATATACGCGTTGATGCGGGCGATGGCAGTACGAATGCGCCGATACGACTGACGAACCTTTTCGCGAAAGATGACCGTAGCCCAGAAGATGAGCGGCAGGACAGCGAAGGTGATGAGCGCGAGCCACCAGTTCATCCGAAGCATGATGACGATGATGCCGGCGAGAACGAAGATATCTTCGAAGATCGCGACCACGCCGCCCGTGAACATGTCATTGAGCGCGTCCACGTCGCTGGTCACGCGGGTGACCAGGCGTCCGACGGGATTCTTGTCAAAGAAGCCGACGTGCAGTTCTTGCAGATGGGCGAAGATCTGCGTGCGCATGTCAAACATGGCTTTCTGGCCCGCCCACTGCATGAGGTAGGTCTGTGCGAACTCGAAGATGAAGCTGAATGACAGCGCGCCAACGTACATGAGCGCTACTTCCGCGATGCCTGTCCATGGCGAGTCGCTCAGCCAGCGGTCGAGTGGCGTCTGCGTCTGCGAGCGTACGAGATATTTGTCGATAGCGATCTTGGTGAGATATGGGCCAAGTACATCCATGCCCGCCTTGAGGATAATGGCGGCCAGTGCCACCAACGTCTGCCACTTGTAGGGATACAAGTAGGTCAGCAGCCGCTTCATCAAACGGCTGTCATACGCTTTGCCTAATACCTCTTCTTCAGCGGCCATCTATGCAGATTATATAGAGGCTGTGGCGTCGGCCTGCGTTGCAGAAATGCTACTTCTGAAGTGGACGCGCGGAATTGGGTTCGTGGCAATCATCGTGGCGGGCGTTTTTTGTCTCGAGCGGTTTGCGCGAATCGATTGTTTCAACGAGCTTTGTAAGGCTGGAGGCCGCGGGGCCAAGGCGCTCATCATCCACACTCACGATCGATAGATCTTGCACGTGAACGCTGGAACGGGGGATCGATGCATAGACGACATCGACCGATTTTTCGAAAGTCATCGATTTCCGTGCGCCTGCCGCGGAATCGAGTTTTTCCAGTTCCGGGTCTCCCACGATGCTCGCAGTCTGGATCTGTTCATCGCGCGTGAGTATCCCCTCAGCGACATAGGTCACTTTAGCAGGCGCACTGGGCGATGTCTTCTTCGACTTCTCCAGGTGGAAGGTTTGATCCGGATAGATGATGACGCAGGTATGCGTTGCCCCACCAAGAGTCACATGGGAAAGCGCGATGCGAACGAGGAATTGCGGTGCTGTCCGCAGTGAAAGGTGGGGAGCTTCGGCGGTTTGTTGCGCGTTTTGCTGTTGCGCCAGGCAGCTGGCAGACAGCAGCAGGAAGGCGGCCATGCTGACCCGATCAAGCATGCCAATGTTTTCGCATCAAATGCGGCGGATGACAAGTGCGGAATTCTTTGAGCCGAAGGCGATGCAGTTGCAGATGGCATGTTCGATGTCTGCATGGCGTCCGGCAGTGGGCACGTAGTCGAGGTCGCATTCGGGGTCGGGATGTTCGAGATTGATAGTGGGCGGAAGTTGGCTGTGGCGCATCGCGACGAGAGTGGCGGCGAGTCCGGCGGCTCCGCTTGCGCCCTGGGGATGGCCGATCTGCGATTTCAGCGCGGACATGGGGGTCTTTTCGGCGTTGCCGTTCAGCGCGAGTTTGAGCGCGCGCGTTTCGATGCGGTCATTCAGTTGGGTCGAAGTCCCGTGCAGGTTCACGTAGTCAACGTCTTCGGCGCTGATGCCGGACTCTTGCATAGCAAGTTGGATGGCCCGCGCGGGTTCTTCGCCGCATTCGGCGAGGCGCACACGATGGAAGGCTTCGCAGGTGGAACCGTATCCGGTGATCTCAGCGTAAATCTTTGCGCCGCGTGCGCGGGCATGTTCATAGTCTTCCAGCACGAACATCCAGGCGCCTTCGGCTATCACGAATCCATCACGGTCTGCTGAGAAAGGACGCGACGCGCGCTGCGGGTCATCCTGGTGCTGCGTAGTGAGGATGCGCATGAGGGTGAAGCCTTTCATGATCCCGGGCGCAAGTGGTGAATCTACGCCGCCGGTAACGATCATCTTCGGTGTGCCAGGCACGCCACTTTGGATCTGGCGGAATGCATGGCCAATCGCATCCGTGGATGAGGTGCATCCGGTTGTAATGACATGGCTGAAGCCGCGCAGTCCGAAAGCCATACTCACTTCGCTGGACATCGTGCCCATAGTCCCGCTAGGAATACTGAACAGGCTCACCTTTTTGATGTTGCCTTCGAGCCACAACTTGTACTGCTCTTCGCTGAAATCCTGAGCTCCTCCGCCGGTGCCCAGCACCACGCCGATCTCGCGCTGTTCGTCGATGGAGATCCCTTTTGTCTCGATGCGCGCATCGCGTAGTGCTTCCGCGGTTGCGGCAATGGCCATGGGCACGGCTCGTGAAACGTGCTTGCGCTGGTTGGTGTCCATCCATGCAGTGTCGTCAAATTGATCTGGTGGGACTTCGCCGGCGATATGCACGGGCATTTGCGACGTGTCAAAGCGCGTGATGCGGCGCACACCACTCTTGCCATCGAGCACTGCGCGACAGAAAGCCGCATTGCCTACGCCATTCGGGCTCACGACGCCCATGCCTGTGATCACAACACGATTTGCGCCAGTGGAATTCGCCGTTCTTTCCATAGTGCAATAATAGATGGTGCGCGCGTGCTGTGCGTTACAAAACCCGCGAAAAATCACGGCAAAACCATGGCTGTGGGCATTTACATCTCGGTGCCGTTCTGCAAACAGAAGTGCAGCTTCTGTAATTTTGTATCTGGCGTTTTCTCGCGACAGAAAATGCAGATTTACGTAGAAAAAGTCGCGGCTGATGTAAAGCATTCGCGGCGCTTGACGGAGTCGTTAGGCGCGAAGTGGCAGAGGAATGCCGATTCTCTGTATCTCGGCGGCGGAACGCCGACGACGTTGACCCCAGAACAGATCGAGCACATGTTTGCGGCGGTGCGCAGGGAGTTTGAGATAGAGCATGACGCGGAAATCACCGTGGAGTGCGCGCCGGGAACTTTGTCTGATGAAATGCTGGCTGCGTTGCTTCGCTCCGGCGTAAATCGCGTGAGCTTGGGCGTGCAGTCTTTTGTGGACCAGGAATCGCACGCAGTCGGCCGCACGCACACGCGGGCGTCAGTACTGGCGGATGTTGCGCGCTTGCGCGATGCGGGGATTACTAATCTCAGCATCGATCTGATCGCCGGACTTCCGCACCAAACGCGCGAGAGTTGGGAAGAATCTTTGGCGGAAGCGATTGCCAGCGGCGTACCGCATGTAAGCGTGTACATCCTCGAAGTGGATGAGGATTCGCGCCTGGGCAGGGAACTAGTGGCCGGCGGAGCACGCTATCACGCGCATCATGTGCCGGACGAAGATATGTGCGCGGAACTCTATTCGGCGGCTTGCGAGCGGCTGAACGCGGCGGGAATCCGGCAGTATGAGATATCAAACTTCTCGCGGTCGGGGTTCGAATCGAAACACAACCTGAAGTATTGGATGCGCAAGCCATATATCGGTTTTGGGCTGGATGCGCATTCGATGCTGCCAGCGGGGCCGCAGCAGTCGATAAATGCTGCTGCCGTTGCGGCGGTAAGGTTTTCAACGACCGACGACCTGGAAAACTACATCGCGGCTAAGGAGCTGACACACGAATCGCATTGTGTAACTCGTGCGCAAGCGCTCGAGGAAGAGTTGTTCCTTGGTCTGCGGCTGAATCGCGGAGTCAATGTGGGCGATATAGAAGGGCAAACTGGTTTGCAGCTCACGGCAGAACAGTCTCACGGAATCGAAGAACTTCTGGCGGAGGGGCTGTTAAATCGCCGTGGCTCGCGCATTGCGCTTTCTGAGCGGGGCCAATTGTTATCGAACGAAGTGTTCGCCCGTTTCATCGCCGACAAAGACGCGGCAGCAGTCTGAACCGCGCAAGAAACGCTACAATAGGCACATTGTGACCGCCACTCAGACCCGAGCCATCACCGAAGAACAACCGAAGAAAGCCACGCGCGCGGCTGTTGATCTGCGCAGCGATACTGTCACGAAGCCAACGCCGGCGATGCGTCGCGCCATGTTTGAGGCTGAAGTCGGCGATGACGTTTACGGCGAAGATCCCACGATCAATAGATTAGAGAAACGCGCCGCTGAGATCTTCGCGCGCGAGGCTGCGATCTTTGTCCCGACGGGCAGCATGGGCAACCAGATCGCGATCAAGATCCACACGCAGCAGGGGCAAGAGATCGTGTGTGAGGAGAGCGCGCACATCTTCAATTGGGAGATGGCTAGTCTAGCTGCGTTCTCCGGGTGCATGGTGCGTCCGGCGCGAAGTGCGGCGGGAACAGGCGTGCTCACTTGGGACGACATCAAGAAATGCATTGCCCCAAAGATTTATTTTGCCGCGCAGACAGGACTGATCTCGCTCGAAAATACGCACAACATGGCGGGCGGAGCCGTCACGCCGCTCGAAGTGACTGAAGATATCTGCAAGAACGCTAAAGCTGCGGGACTGCCGGTGCATTTAGATGGGGCGCGAATCTTCAATGCTGCTGTCGCAATGGGGAAGACTGTTGC